>DMKG01000263.1:8827-12832 GCA_003454415.1 Alphaproteobacteria bacterium | reverse complement strand
TTCCCCAACCCTAACGGGCTGGCGGCGCGAAACGGAAATTCATACGGCCAATCCGATACTTCCGGCTCCTTCACCCTTCTGGAGGCGACACGTGGAACGGCGGGGCGCATCGATCCGAACGTGCTTGAAGCCTCTACTGTCGAACTTGCGGATGAATTCACAAATCTGATCACCGCGCAGAGGGCATATTCGGCCAATTCCAAGATCATCACCACGGCCGATGAGATGCTCGATGAACTGATCCGCATCAAACGCTAGTTAACCTGAACCGCAAGCGGCCTGACAGCCGCCGGGGAACCGCGAAGGGGGCGCGGTTCCCCATTCAGGGGTTTTTACATTAAACCCATGTTAACATTAAAGATTATGAGATTTTTTACGCTGCCTTTTAGCGCTTCCTTAAGGCGACGGCATTATTATCCGTACCAGAAAAATAACCGCCAGAAACCAACAGGGAAGAGTCCGGTAACATGGGCCTGAATATGCTGGAAGAAAAAAACAACTCCTCTGCGCCAAGTGTGAGAGGGCCGAATGGAACGCCGCTGTCGCTGGAGGATTTACCCCCGGTAAACACCAAGCGCTGGGTCATTCGCCGCAAGGCGGAAGTGGTCGCCGCCGTCCGTGGCGGGCTTCTCAGCCTGAACGAAGCCTGTGAGCGTTATACGATAACCATCGAGGAATTTCTGTCCTGGCAAAGCGCGCTGGACCGTCATGGGATGGCGGGACTGCGGACGACGCGCATACAGAATTACCGGAACAACGACGATTAATCCTTTTTGACGGCTGGTTTCTGCTCAGAAACGGCGCTGCAGCGCCGTCCGCCGCCGTTGAAAAGCCTGACCCGCTATTTCGCGGAATCTTTCTCCCTTCAATAAAAAATAATTTCAAAAATTTTTGAGGCAGGCCCCGTATTAACGGGATGTTCACGTAACACTGGGTAAATATTGCCGACATGCAAATCTGGCATACGGCAAGCTCGCTCCATCCAGTAACGGAACCCTGATTTTGAACGGATTTTTGGAATTTTTCCGCAAACTTGGCGCCGGACGGCTCATCGCTATGGGCATTGTCAGCGCCGGGCTGCTCGCATTTTTCAGCTATCTGGTTTTGCAGTTCACTGCACAACCCATGTCCCTGCTGTTCTCCAACCTGGACATGAATGATTCCGGCGAGATTATCGCCAAGCTGGAATCCATGGACATCCCCTATCAGTTGCAGGGGGATGGCGGCACAATCCTCGTTCCCAGAGATGAAGCGCGGCGTCTGCGCATGCTGCTGGCGGAACAGAATCTTCCATCAGGCGGAAGCGTCGGTTATGAAATTTTCGATAAATCAGAGATTCTGGGGCAGACCAGCTTCGCCCAGAACATCAACCAGCTACGGGCAATGGAAGGGGAACTGGCCCGCACCATCCAATCCATATCCACGATCGTCCATGCGCGGGTGCATCTGGTGATCCCTAAACGGGAGCTTTTTTCCGGGGACAAGAAACAGGAGCCAACCGCCTCTATCGTGATCAAATCGCGTGGAACCGCCACCGATGCGCAGGTGAGCGCCATTCAGCATCTTGTGGCTTCCGCTGTTCCAGGAATGAGCCCTTCCCGCGTGGCGGTGATCGACAACAAGGGAAAATTGCTGGCCCGTGGCGTAGATGATGAAATCAAGTCCGGAAGTCTGGAAAATCTCCGCAACAAGAACCTGGAATATGAAGCCCTAATATCGGACCGTATCCAGTCGATGGTCGGCAGTATCGTTGGAATGGAAAATGTCCGCGTCCAGACCAGCGCTCAGCTGAATATGGAAAGCGTCACGGAAAATTCTGAAATCTTTGATCCCAACGGCCGGGTTATCCGCTCGACTAACATCATGGAGGAAGAATCAGAGCATTACAGGGAGGACTCCGAAAAAGTTTCTGTAGCCGGATCGCTTCCCGAGGCTGAAGCTGATAAACCCGCCGTCCCGGATAATAAACTGCGCGATAACCGCAGTGAAGAAACATCAAATTACGAAATCTCCCGCACCACACGCGTAAAAAACAAAGAGGCGGGCGCCATAGAAAAATTATCCATCGCCGTTCTCGTAAATGGCGCAATCACTGTAAAACCTGATGGCTCCAAGGAATACAGTCCCAGAAGCGAAGAAGAAATTCGTCAGATTGAAACGCTCGTAAAAGCCGCGATCGGATATGATGAAAAACGCGGTGATCAGGTGAGTGTTTCAAATCTGAGATTCAGCGAATCAGAAATTCCTGCAGAAGAGCCCAGCGAAACTCCTTTCCTCGGAATCGAGAATGCAGAATGGATAAGATTTGCGCAAACGGGCGTTCTTGGTCTTGTAGCTCTGCTCACTGCGCTGTTCGTGTTCAGGCCGCTCATAACCAGGCTGCTGGAAATTACTCCTGTAACGTCTGCGCAAATGCAAACCGCGCTTGCCGGCCCCGGTCAGCCCCCCCAGATAACTGGCCCTGCAGCTCAGCAGGGACAATCCGCACAAGCCATGCTGGAGGGCCCTAACGAAACCAGGCAGATCCGGCAGGGCATTAATCCGCAGGAACTGGAGAACCTGATCGATGTCGCAAAAATCGAAGGTCAGGTAAAGGCCTCCTCGGTAAAAAAAGTTGGCGAGGTCATCAACCGTCACCCGGATGAAGCCATTTCGATTTTACGATCCTGGTTGCATGATAAGGAATGATCAAAAGGTGAGCAAAAGAAGCCATGGCGATTTCATCTATGCGTAACCTAGAAGGCCCGGAAAAGGCGGCTATCATCATGCTGGCCCTTGGTGATGAACATGGTTCCCCCTTATGGCAGATGCTGGACGATGAGGAGGTCCGGGAAATTTCACAAATCATGTCCCATATCGGTCAGGTGCAGTCGGAAGCCGTTGAAAAAATCCTGCATGAATTTGTATCCAAACTGGCGAGTACGGGCTCTGTGGTTGGCTCGTTCGAGGGAACAGAACGGCTGCTGAGAAGCATGCTGGATGAGGAACGCGTCGCCAATATCATGGATGAGATCCGCGGCCCCGCTGGTCGCACCATGTGGGACAAGCTCGGGAATGTGAATGAGTCCGTTCTCGCAAGCTTCCTTAAAAACGAATATCCGCAAACCGTCGCTGTCGTCATGACTAAGGTGAAGCCCGATCACGCAGCGCGCGTGCTCGCCGCGCTTCCGGAGGACTTTGCGCAGGAAGTCATCATGCGCATGCTGCGCATGGAAGCGGTGCAGAAAGATATTCTGGACAAGGTGGAAAGCACGCTGCGAACAGAATTCATGAACAATCTGGCGCGCACAAACCGCCGCGACGCACATGAAATGATTGCTGAAATATTCAATAATTTCGACCGCCAGACAGAAACCAGATTTCTCACATCCCTGGAAGAACGCAACCGTGAATCGGCGGAGCGCATCCGCGCCCTCATGTTCACTTTTGAGGATCTTGGCAAGCTGGATCCTGGCAGTGTGCAGACATTATTGCGTAATTTTGACAAAGGTAAACTCGCACTGGCGTTAAAGGGGGCGTCAGACGGATTACGCGATCTGTTCTTCTCCAACATGTCGGAGCGCGCTGGCAAGATCCTCCGGGAAGACATGGAGGCCATGGGGCCCGTGCGCCTCAGCGAAGTGGATGAAGCGCAAATGTCGATGGTGGCGCTTGCCAAGGATCTAGCCGCCAAAGGCGAGATACTTATCGCCGACGGCAATGGCGATGATGAACTGGTCTACTAGCTATGGCAGAGGCGCTTAAATTCAATTTCATAAATCTGGAAACCCAGAACGCGGGTCAAAAAGAAAGCGCGCGCGCCAGGGGAAAGAAACGTGTTTACAATGATGAACAGATCACGGAAATCCAGAACGCATCCTTTTCAGAGGGTTTGGCTGCTGGAGAAGCGGCCGCGCTGACGCGGGTGGAGCAGCGCATAGCCGCGACGCTTGATCAGATCCGGGATCAGTATGAAAATCTGCTTGCCGACGCTGCCGCGCACATTTCCTCAAATCTCCGTCAATC
>DMKG01000263.1:0-8482 GCA_003454415.1 Alphaproteobacteria bacterium | reverse complement strand
TGCGGAAATTGAAAAGCTTTTTGTTGAATGCATCGCGCATCTGAAGGCTGAACCCCGCATCGTTATCCGCATCGAAGAAGCGCTGATAGATCAGCTCAAGAAGCATATCGATCATATCGCGCATCAGGCTGGCTACCCAGGAAAAGTGATCTTGATCGCCGATCCTGACGCCTTGCCTGCTCAGTGCCAAATTGAATGGTCTGACGGCGGAGTGACACACCGCTCAAGAGAGCAGCAGGCGCTCATTGAACGGAAAGTTCTGGACTATGTGAGCTGTTACGGGATCTCCCCCGAAGATACTGGAGACGGGGAAACCCAGTCCCGGAACACAAATCATACAAAGCCCGTTTTCCCCAAGGTGATGGATAATGAGTGATCAAAAGGAAATACCGCTAAAAAATCTGGAAGATGACCTTCTGGAGAACGGCCCTGACGGCGCATTGATACCGGAGAGCAGCGAACTGTCACGGCCTGGCGATGACTTTCGCCCGCGTTCCGCAACAGAACTGGAAGCGGTCTTTGACATACCCGTCAATGTATCCGCCGTGCTTGGCAAAGCCTATCTGGAAGTCAGCCAGTTAATGAAACTTGGCCCTGGCGCCATAGTGGAGCTTGACCGGAAGGTTGGCGAAGCGATCGACATATTCGTGAACAACCGTCTTGTCGCGCGTGGAGAGGTAGTCGTGATCGATGATCGGCTCGGCGTGACAATGACAGAAATCATCAAGGGCGACAGCAAGTAACAGGCTGTCCTCTCCTGGAGAAGTAATATGGATCTGGCAACGATATTCGGGCTTTCCGGCGGGATAGTTCTAGTCATTGCTGCAATAGTTCTGGGCGGTTCAGCACTGGCGTTTCTTGATATTCCCTCAATGCTGATTGTATTCGGGGGAACCATGGCCGTCACGATGATTTCGTTTTCCATACCCGAACTGCTCAATACGCCGAAGATGATTTTGCAGGCTCTCTTCAATTCCAGAGATGACGTGCAGATCGTGGCCCGCGAAGTCATCGCGATAGCCGAACGCGCCCGCCGCCAGGGTGAAATCGACATCGAGCGCCTGATGAAATCGCTTGTTGGGAAACCCATGCTGTCGCGCGGGCTGGCCATGATGCTGGATGGCGTTCCCCCTGACGAACTGGACCGCATGCTGCGCCAGGAGGTCAATGCAATGGTCGGTCGCCACAGCCGCAGTGCGGGGGTTTTACGGCGCGCTGCGGAAGTCGCCCCGGCAATGGGCCTGATTGGAACGCTGGTTGGCCTTGTGCAGCTTCTCGGCAATTTGCAGCAGCCCGACACGATTGGCCCTTCCATGGCGCTTGCGCTGCTGACCACCCTGTATGGGGCGGTTCTCTCCAACATGATACTGGCGCCGTTGGCGTCTAAGCTTGAACGCAATTCGGCGATCGAGGCCTTGATTCTGAATGTTTACGCCCTGGGGGCGGCCTCCATAAGCCGGCAGGAAAACCCCCGCCGTCTTGAGATGCTGATCAATGCCATCCTGCCGCCATCGAAACGGGTGCGTTATTTTAACTGAATACCAAATCATGGAGTAAAGAATGCGAGTACTGATCATTGGCAATCTTAACGGGGAAATTGGAACAGCCTCAAAAATAGCGATTGAAAAAGGCGCCAAGGTTTCTGTTGCCAGCACCATAGATGACGCGCTGATAGCTTTGCGCAGCGGGCGCGGCGCTGATCTTTTGATGGTCGATATCGCACTGGATATTGCGGGACTTATCCAAAAACTGAATGACGAGCACATCCATGTGCCTGTCGCCGCATGTGGCATTAATGCGGACAGCGAACAGGCCGCAAGAGCCATCCGCGCTGGCGCAAAGGAATATATTCCACTGCCCCCCGACGCAAATCTGATAGCCGCCATCCTGGAAGCGATATCCGATGAATCCCACAAAATGGTTCACTCCGATCCGGCCATGTCAGCCGTATTGCGGCTTGCGGATCAGATCGCGCCCAGTGAGGCGAGCATACTGATCACTGGGGAATCCGGTACAGGAAAAGAAATTCTGGCGCGTTACGTTCACCGCAAGTCACGTCGCTCCGACAGGCCATTCATTTCGGTCAATTGCGCCGCCATTCCCGAGAATCTACTTGAATCGGAATTGTTTGGACATGAGAAAGGCGCTTTTACGGGCGCCGTCGCGCGTCGTATTGGCAAGTTTGAAGAAGCCAATGGCGGCACCATGCTGCTTGATGAAATCAGCGAAATGGACGTGCGCCTGCAGGCGAAACTGTTGCGCGCCGTACAGGAAAGGGAAATCGACAGGGTAGGCGGCAACAGGCCTGTAAAGGTTGATATCCGCATCATCGCCACATCGAATGTGGATCTGGTCCAGGCGGTGCGTAACGGCGCCTTTCGCGAAGATCTTCTCTACCGGCTGAATGTCGTCAATTTATCCATACCGCCCCTGCGGGCGCGCCCCTCCGACATCCTGACCCTGGCGAATTATTTTGTGGGAAAATACGCCAAAAGCAACGGCATAAAACCTAAAAACATTTCCACCACTGGCCAGAAGGTTCTGCAGAACCACCCCTGGAAGGGAAATGTGCGCGAGCTTGAAAACACCATTCACCGGGCTTTACTGCTCTCGCAGGAAAATGAAATTGAAGCCAGCGCGATCGTTCTTCCGGACGGAACTTCACCACAACCCGGCGCTGCCTCGATAAATAGCAGAAGTCCAGCCTCGCTTGCGGCTTTCGCGGCGGAAGACGCCGTGCGTGGCATGGTGGGCCGTACAGTCGCGGACGTCGAACAGGATCTGATTATCAATACCCTCAGCCATTGCCTCGGCAACCGGACCCACGCAGCCAATATTCTTGGCATCTCAATCCGCACTCTGCGCAACAAGCTGAATGCTTACAGGGATGCAGGCGTCAGCATCCCCGCGCCATCCATCGATCATGCCGATTCCCTTACGGCCTAGCTCATCCCCATTCACCATAAATTAGCTGTCAGAGATTCTGCATGAGTGACAACCGGGCGCTGCCCTCCTCGTTCCTAACCGCTGGAGGTTTGATTTCCTCTTTGCGGATCCTAACGGCGCGTGGAGATATTGCGCTCGCGCTGGGGGTTGTCGGAATCCTGGTCATTCTGATTCTGCCCCTGCCCCCGGTCCTGCTGGACCTTTTTCTCGTGATATCCATTACATTTTCAGTGCTGATCCTGATGACGGCGCTGTTTATCGAAAAGCCGCTTGAATTCAGCTCCTTTCCCACTGTTCTTTTGATCGCCACGATGCTGCGCCTGTCATTGAACCTTGCATCAACCAGACTGATCCTGGCCGATGGACATACCGGCGCCGAAGCTGCCGGCCATGTCATTCAGGCTTTTGGAAACCTGGTGATGGAAGGCAACTTCGTCATCGGCATTATCGTTTACGGCATCCTTATGATCGTGAATTTTATCGTGATCACCAAAGGTTCAGGCCGGATTGCAGAAGTGGCCGCGCGCTTCAGTCTGGACGCCATGCCCGGCAAGCAAATGGCGATTGACGCCGATCTCAGCGCGGGACTAATTGACGAGACCACTGCAAAACACAGACGCAAGCAATTGGAGGACGAATCTTCCTTCTTTGGCGCCATGGATGGCTCTGCGAAATTCGTACGTGGTGACGCCGTTGCAGGTCTATTGATCACATTCATCAACGTCATTGGCGGCATCATCATCGGTGTTGCTCAGCAGGATTTAAGCCTTGCCGAAGCAGGAAGCAGCTATACCATCCTGACCGTGGGTGATGGACTGGTGACGCAAATCCCCGCCCTCATCGTTTCCACCGCAGCCGGTCTCCTGGTTTCGAAGGCGGGCGTCAGCGGCGCCGTCGACAAGGTCTTGTTCAGCCAGCTTTCAGGGTATCCGCAAGCGTTCGGACTTGCCTCCCTGCTTCTGCTGTTGATGGGACTGGTGCCGGGGATGCCCTTTCTGCCCTTCATGATTCTGTCGGGCGGCTCCGGATGGCTTGCCTGGCGTCTCATGAACGCTAAACGCAGTCTGCTGCAGTCCCTAGACGAAGAGCAGATGCTTGCCGAGGCTAGACCCCCGAAGGATGAACCCATCCAAACCGCCCTCGCCATAGACGATTTGCGGCTTGAGCTGGGCTACGGCCTGCTGCCAATGATCAATGACGCCGGAAGTCATCCGTTGACGGATCAGATAAAGGCCCTGCGCAGACAGATTGCCTCGGATATGGGTTTCGTCATGCCTTCGGTCCGCATTCTTGACAATATTCAACTGCCCGCCAATGGCTATGTCATTCGCGTCAAGGAAGTGGACGCCGGGAGCGGCGAACTGAAGCCCGGCCATCTTCTGGTTATGGATCCAAGAGGAATGCCCATTGATCTTCCTGGGATTGAGACCAGAGAGCCGACTTTCGGCATGCCTGCAATGTGGATCGATGAATCGCTGCGAGAGGAAGCCTCATTCCGGGGTTATACCGTGGTCGATCCGGCTACCGTGATTACCACGCATCTGACCGAAACCGTGCAGCAAAACATGCGTGAGCTGTTTTCCTATGCGGAGACCCGCAAATTGCTGGACGAACTCCCGACCGCGCATCTCAAGCTGCTTGATGACATCTCGCCTGCGCAAATCACGATATCTGGCATCCAACGCATTTTGCAGAATTTGCTGGCGGAGAGGGTTTCCATTCGCGACCTGCCCTCCATTCTTGAGGGTATTTCCGAAGCCGTCGGATTCACACAGAATATCGGCGCGGTGACAGAGCATGTTCGCGCCCGTCTCGCCAGGCAGATCTGCCATTCCTATACGGGCCCCAATGGTTTCGTTCAGTTGATCAGTCTGTCGCCGCAATGGGAGCAGAATTTCGCAGAGTCCATTGCAGGACAGGGAGATGAGCGCCAATTGGCCATGCAGCCCAGCCTTTTGCAGGAGTTTATCGGAGCAGTCAGGCTGAAATTCGATCAGGCGGCCGAAGGCGGTCATTCCCCCGTACTGCTGACCAGCCCGCACTTGCGGCCCTTTGTGCGCTCCATAATCGAACGTTTCAGACCGCAGACCGTCGTGCTGTCACAGAACGAAATTCATCCCCAGGCAAAGCTTCGCACCATCGGGCAGATATAGGACCAGGGTAAAGTGCGTTTCCAGACCATCACCGCCTCTTCCATGCAAGCAGCGCTGGCCGAATTGCGCGCAACCCTTGGGCCGGACGCCATCATTCTCAGCAGTGAAAGCGCCTGTAACGGCAATATCACGATCCGCGCCGCCCTGGACCACCGGCCGGCGCAGCCGCAGGGGGAGATTTTCCCCCCGCCTGAAACTTCTCTGTCTTCCAACGCCCCGGAAGAGACAGACAGTTTACGCGATATCGCCTGCGCGCTCGAATATCACCGCAGCCCCGTGGCGACTGCAAATATTCTGCTGGATCAGTGCAGTGCGTTTGATTCTGAATATCCTGAACAGATTCTGGCTTCCGCGCTGGAGTTACGCTACAGCTTCGCCCCCTTGCCGCTAATGCTGCCGCGTCCGGTATTATTGTTTGGTCCTTCCGGCGGCGGAAAAACCCTGACGGCAGCCAAACTGGCCGCGCGATCGCTGCTTGCCGGTCATACCCCACAATTGATCACTACAGATCTTCAACGGGCGGGGGGCGCCGCACAGCTTGCCGCCTATGCAAAACCCATGAATATCCAGTTGCGGCAAGCCGCGGACGGGAAGACGTTGCGGGAAATCCTGAAATCATCCCCTGCGCAAAGGAATGTCATCATCGACACCATGGGCGTTTCCGCATATAGCGCCGATGATATACGCGCACTTCATGAACTGATTAAGGCGGTGGACTGCGAGCCGGTATTAATCCTTCCCGCCGCGTTTGACGCCGATGAAACCCATGATCTGGTGAATATTTTCGCCGGCCTTGGCGCGGGGGGAATGATCGTAACCGGGCTGGATGCGACACGGCGTATCGGCAGTGTGCTGGGCGCCCTGGAGGCCGCCGCCATGACCCTGCACCATGTCAGCGTCACCCCCTATGTCGCTAATGGGCTTGCGCCCATATCCCCCATGGGGCTTGCCCGCCTGTTGCTGGAAGCCCCCATAGGCCATGATTCCTTTCAAGAATTGGAGCAAGCTTCAAAATGAGCGATGCATTGAACATGATCCCCCGGGAAACACTCACGTCTGTCAGAAGGCCGGGCCGGCAAATTGATAGCGGGCGGCGGGAAAATCTGATCGCCGTCGCATCCGGAAAAGGAGGCGTTGGAAAAACCTGGTTTTCCATCACCCTCTCCCAGGCGCTCGCCCAGAAAGGACAACGCGTGCTTCTGGTGGATGGCGATCTTGGCCTGGCCAATGTGGATGTGCAACTCTCCGTATCTCCGGCCCATGATATAGCCGGCGTCGTTTCAGGCAGAGTCAGCCTTAAAGAAGCCATCACACCTTTCAGGGGCGGCGCGGACGCGGCCTGTCGTCATGCAGGGGCGAACGGACGCGTTCAGGCAGGAATAGACATTATAGCGGGCAGGTCAGGCTCCGGCGCTCTGGACCGGCTTTCCAGAAATCAGATTGAATCCTTGTGCGGGGGGCTGGTGTCCCTGGCGGTGAATTATGACTTTCTGGTCGTCGACCTGGCGGCGGGAATGAACAGCCATATGGCGCCGCTGTTCCGGGCGGCAGGAAAAGTGATCATCGTTCTGACCGATGACCCCACCTCAATTACCGACGCCTACGCCATGATCAAATTCCTGCATGCCCAATATCCCGATCTGAATATCCAGCTCGTCGTGAATTTGGCGGATAACCGCTCGCATGCAGAAAAAACCTACGGGGCGATACAGCGCGCCTGCGAAAATTTTCTGCAATTCAACCCGGATCTCGCGGGATTTGTGCCCCGTGACAAACACGTAACCCAGGCTATTCGGGCGCAAACCGCCCTGCTGGAACGCTACCCCCTGTGCGATGCAGCCAGTCAGGTGCATTCCATCGCCGAAAGAATGTATACCTGATGATGCAGGCTGATACACGTAACCCGGGCGCTGCGCCACGCGTCAATCCCGCCCTCAGACGCAAGGCGCTAGCTACAAGAGACAATCCCCGAACGGACCGCGATTATATCGTGTCCCTGCGTCACGTCCTCACCCCGCCTCCGGAAACGGACACTCAGGCGGAAATCATCTGCCAGATCCGTTATGTGCCGGACAGGCTGATCTGCGATACATCGCAAATAGAGGGATATTTCAAACTTCTGGCCTGGACGGCCTGGGATAGGATCGAAGAATGCGCAAACATGATTGCGGATGATTTCTGTGACGAAGTCATCCCGCGCTGGCTGAGCGTCAACATCATCCTCACCCCTGACGGTGGCGCGTTCGGATCCCAGGCCAGCGTGCATGTGGAAGACCGGCAACCGCACTGGGATAACCCTTCCCTGCTGCAACGGCCACAGCAGTATTCCGGTAATTCCTCTCCGCCCGGCGCAACCAGGGGCCAGATCAGACCTCTGCGTTAGTTATTAGTTAGGCGGCGAAAATCACTGCCGTAATTTACGCAAATGATTTTCAATGGATTGATCGTCACTCTGTAATTGGGCGCGCCTTTCGCGCGCGATCCTGTTGCGGTGATCCTGATTGGCTGCCGCCGTCTCCTGCCGTTTCAGTGCGGCATAAGCTTCCATCAATTCCGCTTCAGCGGCGCTGATCTGCCCCGATAGGCTGTCGAGGGAATGCTGCAGATTGTTTTTTTGCCATATCGCAGTCTGTACGAAAGGACCATATGAAAACCCGAGTTCATTGGCGCTATCCAGTGAGGCGCCGACGATCCGTTGCTCCCGCGCGATGGTTTCGTCAACGGCCTGGATCTTCCGGTGCAGGTCCTCACGTAAATTCTGTAATTCCGCCAGGTGCTTGCGCTTGTCATCCACCTGCCATTTTTGAAGACGGATCAATGTCTTTCGGGCTTTCATCTCCCGTCCTCCTTATCCAAGAATCTCACACAGCCGGGAAAATTCCGCCTCAAAACAGGTCGGTTCATCCGGACCCTGCTCAATAAAAGCGTCAATCAGCGGAAATCGGCGCACCGCTTCATCCACTTCGGCGTCAGCGCCAGCACGATAGGCGCCCAATCGCACCATCTCGGCCATATCCTCATAGACCGCCAGCAATTTCCTGGCCCGGGTGATTAGGGCCGTCTCTTCCGGGCGGTTGCATTTCGGCGTTGTACGTGAGAGAGAGCGCAACACGTTAATAGCCGGATATCTTCCACGTTCGGCAATCGCGCGATCCAGAACGATATGGCCATCAAGTATGGATCGCACTGCGTCGGCTATGGGTTCATTATTGTCATCCCCTTCCACAAGGACCGTGAAAAGGCCCGTAATGCTGCCTCTGGAAACACCAGGCCCCGCCCTTTCCAGCAATTTGGGCAATTCGGAAAAAACTGTCGGCGTATATCCCTTGCTGGTGGGAGGTTCGCCGGTCGAAAGTCCAATCTCCCGCTGGGCCATAGCGAAA
>DMKG01000207.1:10451-10660 GCA_003454415.1 Alphaproteobacteria bacterium | reverse complement strand
TAAAGCTCTGGTTTGCGCCCGGCCATGCCTGCTTCCAGCTCCTTGCGGCGGCCTACAGTGGCGTATATGAAAAGACTGAAATCCATGATCGTCCTCCCTGGATATATCTGGTCACCCGCACTATACGGCAATTTACCGTATTGCGTGGAATTTTCTAAAATAGATTAGATTTTTCTATTGTCCCCGCCAGTTGGGCTTGCGCTTTTCGG
>DMKG01000207.1:9047-10240 GCA_003454415.1 Alphaproteobacteria bacterium | reverse complement strand
TTGCGCTTTTCGGCAAAGGCCTTCGGGCCTTCCTGGGCGTCCTGGCTCTGATAGACCGGTTCGAAAATCCGCCGCCCGGCTTCCATGGCGGCGCTGCGCCCCATTTCCGTCGCCGTATAGACCATCTGCTTGGCGGCGGCGACCGTCAGCGGCGCGTTATCGCAAATAGTCTCCGCCAGTTCCAGCGCCCTGGCCAGCAGGTCTTCAGGGCGCGTGACATGATTGACGAAACCGAATTCATAGGCCCGCTGCGCCGTCACCGGATTGCCGGTCATCAGGATTTCCAGCAGGATCTTCTGCGGGATCATATGGGTCAGCGGCGTCGCCCAGGGCATGCCGCGGCCCACTTTCGCTTCGGTAATGGCGAAACGCGCGGAATCGCTCGCCACCACCAGATCACACATCTGCGCAAGCATCCAGCCGCCCGCATAGGCCACCCCGTTCACGGCGGCGATCACCGGTTTGCGCACTTCTATCGTATCGCCGATCAGGGGCAGAAAATTGCGCGGCAGAATCCCGATGCCAAGTTCGGACATTTCCTTGAGGTCCGCGCCCGCGCAGAACGCCTGGGTTCCCGCCCCGGTGAGAATGGCCACGCGGGAGGTTTTATCCGCCTCGAAGCGCTCAAACCCGGCGAAAAGCCCTTCCCGCACGCCCTTGTTGATGGAATTGCGCTGTTCTGGCCGGTTGATGGTCAGGATAGTTATCTGGCCGCGAGTCTCGAACAAAATATCGCCGAGGACTTCTTGTCCCATACTTAACGCTCCGTAATTTTGCTACACTCCGCTTACGCTAGCAGGAGCCGCCGCCGGAAGAAAGCGGCACGAAAGAGGAAAACAGCCCATGAAAGAATCGTACAGGATTTTTGGCGTTGAACTGTCCCCCTATTCCATCAAGGTGCGGTCCTATTTCCGTTACAAGAACATCCCGCATATGTGGATCGCGCGCAGCGACGAGGACATGGAGGAATTCAATAAATTCGCCAGACTGCCGCTGGTGCCCCTGGTCGTGTCCGCAAAAGGCGACGCCCTGCAGGATTCAACCCCCATCATCGAGGAAATGGAGAAAATTCACCCCGAGCCCGCGCTATCGCCCCATGAGACCGCACTCGCGTTCATTTCCGCGCTGATCGAGGAATATGCCGATGAATGGGCCAACAAACACATGTTCCATTACCGCTGGTGGTATGCGCC
>DMKG01000207.1:8517-8759 GCA_003454415.1 Alphaproteobacteria bacterium | reverse complement strand
CATTACCGCTGGTGGTATGCGCCCGATCAGAGATCGGCCGGCGAGAGACTGGCGCGCGGCATGCGCCCCAACGCCGCTGATGTCGAAGTGCAGGCGGTGGGAGAAATGATCCGGGACCGGATGGTCAACCGCCTGAGCCTGGTGGGATCCAGCCCGCAGACCCGCGAACAGATTGAAGCCTCCTTCAAACGTCTGCTGGACATTCTGGAACGTCATCTTTCCAGCCGCCCCTATCTGTTCGG
>DMKG01000207.1:7996-8201 GCA_003454415.1 Alphaproteobacteria bacterium | reverse complement strand
CCCAAAAAAATCATGGAGGCCAGCGCCCCTAGCGTCGTTGCATGGGCGAAACGCATGCTGGAGCCGAAACTGGAAGGGCAGATAGAATTATGGGGCAAACTGTCCCCCACACTTATGCCGCTCTTGCGCGATGAAATCGCGGGGCTTTTTCTTCCCTGGACAGTCGCCAATGCGGCGGCGCTGGCGGCGGGCCAGGATAAATTCA
>DMKG01000207.1:5985-7785 GCA_003454415.1 Alphaproteobacteria bacterium | reverse complement strand
AATTCACGGTTACCCTTCAGGGCAAATCCTTCACACAGGAAACACAGAAATACCATGCCCGCTCCCTGGAAGTGTTGAAGGCGCGCTACAAGATAGTGAATAACGATCCCGAATTACGTGAAATCATGCAGGCGAGCGGCTGCCACCAATTCCTGCTCTAACCGGAGTTTACTGAATGGAAGCGCTGATCGCCGCAGCAATGGACCCGTTGGTGTGGTCAAGTCTGATAACCCTGACCATTCTTGAAATCATATTGGGCATCGATAATCTGATTTTCATTTCGATCGTGACCATGCGCCTGCCCGAAGCGCAGCAACCTGCAGCGCAACGCGTCGGCCTTTTACTGGCCTTAATCTTCCGCGTGGCGCTTCTTGCGAGCATTGTCTGGATCGTCAAGATGACGCAGCCAATTTTCACGATTGATGATTTCAGCTTTTCCTGGCGCGACGCCATCCTGCTGGGAGGAGGCGTCTTTCTTCTCGCCAAGGGAACCATGGAGATTCATGAATCCGTCGAAGGCGCGAACAGTCCCATGCATGGCGACAGTCCTCCCAAACCGCCATTGGGCTTTTCCTCGGTCATCGGTCAGATCATCGTGCTTGACATTGTGTTTTCGCTGGATTCCATCATTACCGCCGTCGGAATGACCCAGAATTTGCCTGTGATGATCACGGCGGTAGTGATCGCCATCATGGTCATGATCTGGGCGTCGAAACCGTTGAGTGAATTTATTCACCGTCATCCGACCACCAAGATGCTCGCCCTCAGCTTTCTGATTCTGGTGGGCATGGCCCTTGTGGCCGATGGTCTGCATTTCCATATCCCCCGCGGTTATCTGTATTTCGCCATCGCCTTCTCCATGGCGGTCGAGGCGCTCAATCTGCTGGCGGCGAAACGGCGAAACGGCGCAAACGCCATGCCTCTGCCGCCAGCTCAGGAAGAAGCCCGTGAAAAGACATTCTGACACGGACTGCATCACGGGCTTTCACGCGCATGTTTATTATGGCGATGCGGAAAGCCGCGCACGGGCGGAGCGGCTGCGCACAGGGGTGCAAGCCAGCGGGCTGAAAACGCTACTGGGGGCCTGGCATGATGAACCCGTTGGGCCGCATCCTGCAGGCAGTTTTCAGATCGCCTTCGATACACAGGATTTCGGCCTTCTGGTTCCATGGCTGGCGCTGAACCGGGAAGGTCTTTCCATTCTGGTGCACCCGAATACGGATGACCCGGTCGCTGACCATTCGGATCACGCCATCTGGCTGGGCCCGCAATTGCCGGTCGATGTCGAGGTGATCCGCCGTTTTCTGGGGCCGAAGAGCATCCCATGACCCTGCAAATGCCCGCCCCCGAGCCGCGCATTCTGGAACAGCGGCCCGCCCTCATCGAGGCGCTACGCAAAATTCTTCCCGCCGCCCAGGTCCTGGACAACGCGGCGCAGATGCGCCCCTATGAAAGCGATGGTCTGACCGCCTATGCCCAACCGCCGCTGCTGGTGGCGCTTCCCGACACGGCTGCGCAGGTGGCGGAGATTCTGCGCCTGTGCAGCGTCATGAATATCAAGGTGGTTCCAAGGGGGGCCGGCACCTCCCTTTCCGGCGGCGCCCTGCCGCTGGCGGACGGGCTGCTGCTTGGTCTGTCGCGGCTCAACCGGATCCTTGAAATCGATCTGGAAAACCGGTGCGTCCTCGCCCAGCCCGGGGTCACCAATCTGGCGATTTCAGAGGCGGTCGCCGATGCGGGCTTTTATTACGCGCCTGATCCCTCCAGCCAGATCGCCTGCACCATCGGCGGCAACGTGGC
>DMKG01000207.1:0-5800 GCA_003454415.1 Alphaproteobacteria bacterium | reverse complement strand
TCCAGCCAGATCGCCTGCACCATTGGCGGCAATGTCGCCGAAAACAGCGGCGGCGTGCATTGCCTGAAATACGGCCTGACCACCAATAATCTGCTGGGGTTGGAACTGGCCCTGATGAATGGCGAGGTGATCCGTCTGGGCGGCCGCCATCTGGATGCAGGCGGGCTGGATCTGCTGGGCGCCGTCACCGGGTCGGAAGGCCTGTTGGGCGTCGTCACCGAGGTGACGGTGCGTATTTTACCTAAACCCGAAACGGCGAAGGCGCTGCTGCTGGGTTTTGACAGCATAGAGGATGCGGGGGATTGCGTGGCGCGCATCATTGGCGAAGGCGTCATCCCCGGCGGCATGGAGATGATGGACCGTCTCGCCATAAAAGCGGCGGAGGATTTCTGCGGGGCCGGTTATCCGCGGGATGCCGAAGCGCTTCTGATCGTGGAAGTCGACGGCGTCGCCGCCGAGGTGGCGGGTCTGACCCGGAAGCTGCGGAGCATCGCCGGCGCCTGCCGGGTACGGACGGTTTCCGAAAGCAGGGATGAGGCGGAGCGCCTGGCGTTCTGGACCGGACGCAAGAACGCCTTTCCCGCCATGGGACGCATCGCGCCGGATTATTACTGCATGGACGGCACCATACCCCGTGGCCGCCTGCCCGAGGTTCTGGCGCGAATCCGCGGATTTTCCGAGCAGTATGGCCTGCCCGCCGCGAATGTCTTTCATGCGGGAGATGGCAATCTGCACCCGCTGATCCTCTATGACGCCAATGTCCCCGGGGAACTGGAAAAAGCGGAGCGGTTTGGCGAGGATATTCTGCGGCTTTGCGTAGAGGTTGGCGGCGTGCTGACCGGGGAACACGGGGTCGGTGTTGAAAAGCGGGATCTGATGCCGGTGATGTTCAGCGAACAGGACCTCAACCAGCAGCAAAGGCTGAAATGCGCGTTCGATCCCGAGGGAAGGCTTAATCCCGGAAAAATGTTTCCTACCCTGCACCGTTGCGCGGAACTGGGAAGGATGCATGTCCACCAGGGGCAAACCCGCTTTCCACACCTCCCGCGCTTCTGATGAAGGAAACCTTCCGCCCATCCAGCGCCGCGCAACTGCGTGAAATTGTCCGGCTGGCGGCGGAAGGACGCATCGGCCTGCGCATCCACGGACATGACAGCAAGCCGGGACTGGGCCCGCCTGTCGCGGCGGACTATGCGCTGGATCTCAGCCTGCTGAACGGCGTTCTTTCCTATCAGCCGGAGGAACTGGTGTTGCGCGCGAGGGCGGGGACGCCCATGACGGATATTCTGGAAGCCTTGCGGGAGAGACGCCAGCATCTCGGGTTCGAACCCCCTGACTGGAGCGCTGTGTTTGGCGCTTCACCGGGGCGGGGCACGATCGGGGGCGTGCTCGCCTGCAACGCCTCTGGCCCGCGCCGCTTCAGCATGGGGGCGGCGCGCGATCATTTTCTGGGCTTCACCGCCATCAACGGGCGGGGAGAGGAATTCAGGGCGGGCGGATCCGTGGTCAAAAACGTCACCGGCTATGATCTGCCGAAACTGCTGGCGGGCAGTTATGGGAGGCTTGCGATCATGACCGAAGTCATTCTCAAGACGCTTCCCGCGCCTGCCGATGCGGCGACCCTGATTGTCCGTGATCTGACGGATGAGACGGCGCTGCGCGTCCTTCGCCTGGCGGCGGCGGGCCCGCTGGAGCTGTCCGGTCTGGCGCATCTGCCTGCCGGAATTGGCGGAGAGGGCGCGCGAACAGTCTTCCGTCTGGAAGGGCCGATGGCGTCGGTAACGGAACGCCTGTCGCGTCTGAAAATGCAGATGCAGGAATATGGACCCTGTGAAAACCCGGGCGCGGCGGCCGCGCGCGACCTCTGGCGGCGGATTCGTGACGCGGATTTTTTTGTTCAGGACCCGCAACCGCTCTGGCGCATCAGCGCGCCGCCTGCCAGCGGCGCGGAAGTAGCGGCGCGCATCGGCGCTGACAGATATTTTTTCGACTGGGCGGGGGGGTTGATCTGGCTGTTATCAGAGAGGGCGGCGGATATTCGTGAAGCCGTTAACCCCACTGGCGGGCATGCGACGCTATTTCGCGCGCCTGACGCCCTGCGCAGAAGCCTTCCGGTGTTTGAGCCTCAGCCGCCCGCGCTGGCGGCGCTGGAGCAGCGGGTGCGCGAAGCCTTCGATCCGCTGGGAATTTTCAATCCGTCGATCGCCGGCCTCTGACGGACGAAATCTTCCGGGACCGCCTGCGACAAGCTCTCTTATTCCAGCCATGCGAATAAAAAAACATCCCTGCCCGGGAAAACAGGCAGGGATGATCCGTATCCTTAAGATAAGAAGGAAGAACCGGCTCAGCTCAGTTCGAAGCCCTCGTAATTCTTCGCCTTCACTTCGTCGCATTTGGCCTTGTAGGCCTGGCTGCCGCCCGCATAGAGAAGGAAATTGCGCTTTTTTTCCGGCATGTTGATGTTCACGCCCATGAACCAGCTATCCGCCTTGGAGATGAGCTGAAAGCTGGCGGATTCATTCACATGGTTGGTCCATTCATCTTCCGCCGCCACCGTCGGCTCCAGCCGCGTCAGCTTGTGATCGCGCATGTATTTCATGAAATCGGTGACCCATTCCACATTCTGCTCGATACAGCGCGGAATATTGCAGAAGGTTGCGCCATTATGCGGCCCCACAAGAGTCAGGAAATTCGGGAAATCATGTCCGCCCAGGCCCAGATAGGTTCGCGGACCATTCGCCCATTTATCTTTCAGCTTCTTGCCGCCGGCGCCTGTGATGTCGATACGGGTGAAGGAGCCCGTCACCGCGTCAAAACCGGTCGCATAGATGATGATGTCCAGCTCGTATTCCTTGTCGCTGGTCTTGATCCCTTTTTCGGTGACTTCCTGGATCGGGGTGTCGCGCAGATCCACCAGGGTGACATTGTCCTGATTGTAGATTTCATAATAATTGGTGTCGAGCGGCACGCGGCGCATGCCAAAGCCGTGATTTTTCGGAACCAGTTTTTCCGCGAGGACGGGATCCTTGACCCGGGAACGGATCTTGTTGGAAATGAAATCGGTCATCAGCTTGTTGGCGCGTTCGTCGATCAGGGTGTCGACGTAATTGCCCAGCCATTTTTCGAAACCGGGACGCGAATAGATTTCCTCAAAAAACTTCTCGCGTTCTTCAGGCGGCGCCTGCAGGGCGGACGCCATCACCGGCGAATGCATGAAGCCGGCATTCGATTCATTGCACTTCTTGAAGATTTCAGGATAGGACGCCTTGATTTTCTTCTGTTCTTCCGGCGTGATCTTTGAATTGCGCAGGGGTGCGCAGAATTCGGGCGCAAGCTGGAACACATAAAGATGTCCGGCTTCCTTTGCGGCTTCCTGCAACAGCTGAACCCCCGTGGCGCCGGTTCCGATGACGCCGACGCGCTTGCCTTTCATACCGATATCCTTGCCGCCGAAACCGGTTTCCGCCTTTGGCCAGCGGGAGGTATGGGTGGAAAAGCCCTTGAATTTCTCCACACCCGGAATCCTGGGCATCTGGGTCGCGGACAGCACGCCCACCGCCGTGATCAGAAAGCGCCCGCGGGCGCGCTCGCCCTTTTCGGTTTCGATTTCCCAGCAATTCGCCGTCTCGTCATATGTGGCCGACTTCACACGGGAGTTGAAGGAGATGTCCTTGCGCAGGTCGAATTTCCGGGCGACCAGATCGAGATAGCGCATGGTTTCGGGCTGTGGCGAAAAATGTTCGGTCCAGTCCCATTCCTCCAGCAGCTCTTTGGACCATGAATACCCATAGGTATAACTTTCGGAATCGAAGCGCGCGCCGGGATAACGGTTCCAGTACCAGGTTCCGCCGACATCGCTTCCCTCTTCAAATACGCGCACCGACATTCCCAGTTCGCGGAGCCGGTATAGCTGGTACATGCCGGCAATACCGGCGCCGATGATGAGGGCGTCATATTGCGGAGTTGATGGGCTTTTCTGTGCTTGTGACATGGCTTTTTCCTCGTTTCCTCTCTGCTATTCCTGCCGGAAAATATTATAATGAATTAGGAGTCCGGTCAATATTTCCTTAATACAAATAAATTAATTATTGGCTTTAACAATAACAGGACAGCTTCCATTTCTCAATCACCGCCAGGATGGTGGGGGGATTTTAGCACCGTTCTGGCGAGAGTATAGATTATCAATCTGGCCGTGATGCAAAGCCCGGCAGGCGCACGGAATCGACAGGGACAGGAAAATCAGGAAAAGTGCGTCCCGTTCCTGATTTGCGTCAAGGGCCGACGGGGTCAGGGCGGGCTAATTCAGAACGCGCAAGGCTTCCTGAATTTGCGGCAGGGCGTCCTGCATCGCCTTTTCGCCCATCATGATGGCTTCTTCCGCCCGGTGAAAATCCAGCAGGCTGATATGCGACACGGAAGGGGTTACCAGGACATCAGGAGGATCACCTGCGAGCCGCGAACGGGCCAGCCGGTCCTGAACGATATTAAAGGCGCCGAACATGACCGTGGTCAGACCCGGCATGCCCCTGGCCGAACCCAGCAATTGCCGCAAGGCGACACGGCTGGAAATACGGGCGCCAGCCAGCAGAGAGCCGATCGCAGGGTCATCTTCCGACAGTTCCTTTTCGGATTCCAGCCGGTCCCCCTTGCGCACCGTGCCTAAACCGAAAATATCGGTATTCAGATTGACGGCAATCACCAGCCGCGCGCCGAACGCCCGGCAGGTGGAAACCGGAACCGGATTGACCAGGGCGCCATCCACCAGCAGGCGGCCATCGATGCGAACCGGCGTAAAAATCCCCGGAAGGGCATAAGAAGCCCGCAACGCCTCCACCAGATTGCCTTCGCGCAACCAGATTTCATGTCCCGTGGCCAGTTCCGTGCTAACGGCGACAAACCGACGGTCGAGCTGCTGGATTTCCATGCTGCCCATTTCGTTGTTCAGTTCCGAGGCCAGCTTCTTTCCCTGCAGCAGACCACCGGAGCCCAGACCGATATCGAGAAACCGGAACATCCGTCGCTGGGTCATTGCCCGCGCCCATTCCTCGACCTCATTGAGCTTGCCGGCCACATAGCCACCCCCCACCACCGCTCCGATAGAGGTGCCGCAGATGATGTCAGGCTGAATACCCGCCGCCTCCAGCGCGCCCTTGCCGCCTGCACCCTGCGGGTGAAGGTCCATCACCGACACGAAGACTTTCGCAACACCCGCATCGATGAGCCGCTTCGAACAGGCATCCTCACCGGTTGAGCGTTCCCGGCAGGGCTCCAGCGTCACATAGACGATCGCGCCGGCCGCCGACTTGCCCTTCAGTCCGCCCAGCGCGAGCTGCTCGGCATGCGGACGACCGCCATCACCGGTCGCGCCCTCGCTCAGCACCTTGCCATCCAGACCCACAATCACACAGCCTACGGACGGGTTCTTGCCCGTGCGCCCATGCTGGACCTTCGCCAGGCCGATTGCGCGGCGCATATAGGCTTCATGGTCCAGACTCATTCGAACACCACCGTTCTGACGCCATTGAGGAACACACGGCCTTCGGCATGCGCGGTTACAGCCCGCGACAGCACCCTCGCTTCGATATCGCGGCCAATCTGGGCCATGCGCGCCGGGCTCATGCGGTGGTCCACAGGGGCGACATCCTGCGCGATGATCGGGCCTTCATCGAGGTCAGCCGTCACATAGTGGGCCGACGCCCCGATCAGCTTCACGCCCCGCTTGTGCGCCTGGTGATACGGCCTTGCGCCCTTGAAGCTTGGCAGGAAGGAATGGTGGATATTGATGCAGCGGCCTGAAAGC
>DMKG01000128.1:238-2819 GCA_003454415.1 Alphaproteobacteria bacterium | reverse complement strand
GAGGGGATCATGGCGCGGCCAACCACGCGGCTGCGCGCAAGCGGCATCGCGCGGCGTTACGCGCGGTAGGCGCAAGAGACCAGGAGTTTCTGATCGACGTGATCTGTTACGAGCGCCCGATCCCCGCAGAGACCATGAAAAACCGGCACGTCAAAGTGATCCGCTTCGCGCGGCTTCGCGCGGCGCTGGATTTACTGGCGAAGCATTACGGGGTTTGACGGTTCATCGCGCTCCCCGCTTTTTTCAGCCCCACTGATTCGTCTGAATGACCAGTTGCGAGCCTAGCGCAACTAGAAAATCCCTCAAACCTCAAAAAAATGTTTGACGAATCATTCGAAAATGCAAAATATGATAGAAATCGCCATTTCCCCCCGTGGCTAGAGGAAGTTCCACGCAGGCGTGGTTTTCTTCTTTTTTCAAGACAGATCAACAGAACATTTGGGTTCACTGCCTAGCGGCTTTGAACCAACCGAGGCTTCGGGCGCTGAGCCAGCATGGCAAATCAGCGCTCATATCAATTCAACCAGATGGACTATCCATTGCCGAGCAGCAAGCGGCTGCGCGGACGCCGCGCCGTTGAGCAACGGATCAGACGCCTCCGCAAAGAGCCGCTCTGCCGGGACTGTCTCACAGATGGCCGGACCACCGAAGCAACCGTGCCAGACCACATCATCCCGCTCGCCAAAGGCGGTACAGACCACGACAGCAATATTCGCTGCCTGTGCCATAAATGCCACGTAAAGCGCACCAGCGAGCAGTTCGGACACCGGCCTCGCGTGAATATCGGCCCAGACGGCTGGCCAATCTGACGCCATCACGAGAAAACCGCAGAAATCTGCCGTTTTATCCCCCCGGGGGTCAAAAGTTTAGGACTTTAAGCCCGGAAACCGGCTTTCGGGTTTTCTTTTTTCGAACGCATTTTGGGGTTTGGGGGTTTTAGAGGCATTCAAAAATGGCCGGACGAAAAGCTGTACCTACGGCGCTGAAGGTTTTGCGGGGCAATCCAGGCAAGCGGCCACTGAATTCTGATGAACCGCGCGTTTCGTCGCGAATTCCCTCACCGCCTCGCCATTTGACTGCCGAAGCGCTTGAAGAGTGGCGGCGGGTGGTGGGGGCGCTGCATGAGGCGGGGATACTGTCTGAGATCGATCGCGGAACATTGTCTGCCTACTGCCAGGCATACGGGCGGTGGGTTTCGACGGAGGAATCTCTGGCGCGGATGGCTGAGGATGATCCGGTTACGGGCGGGCTTACCTTTACCACCTCGAACGGCAATATGGTTCAGCACCCGTTAGTCGGCGTTTCGAACAAGGCCGCTGCCGCGATGGTGAAATATGCGGCGGAGTTGGGCATGACGCCCGCCGCGAGAAGCAGGATCAAAGCAACGCCAGCTGATGAAGAAGACCCGGCGGAAGCCTATCTCAACTGACCGCACGCTTGCTTACGCGCAGGATGTCGTTGACGGAAAGGTGGTCGCGGGGCCGCATGTCCGGAATGCATGCCGGAGGCACATCGATGATCTGAAGCGCACGGACGGCATCCGGTTCGATCTGGATGCGGCCGGGCGCGCTATAGGGTTCTTTGAGACAGTTCTTTTGCTGTCGGACGGCCAGTTTGACGGCAAGCCGTTTACACTGCATCCGAGTCAGGCGTTCATTATCGGTTCGCTGTTTGGCTGGAAGCGGGGTGATGGAACCCGGCGTTTCCGGCGGGCGTATATCGAGCAGGGCAAGGGCAACGGCAAGACGCCGCTCTCTGCTGGGATCGCGCTTTACGGGCTTGTCGGCTGCGGCGAGTCCGGCGCGGAGATTTACTCCGCCGCATCGAAGCGCGAGCAGGCAAGCGTCATGTTCCGCGACGCAGTGCGAATGGTGCAGAAATCGAAGCTGCTTTCGTCGCGGCTGGAAATGTCCGGGGGGGCTGGCAAGGAATACAACATCGCGTATCTGACGCGCGGATCGTTCTTCCGCATGGCCTCTCGCGATACAGGCAAGACGGGATCAGGCCCGCGTCCGTATTTCGTGCTGGCGGACGAGGTCCATGAAATGCTGGACCGCACGATTCTTGAAACGCTGGAGCGTGGTTTCAAGTTCCGGCGGGAACCCATGCTGGTGATGACCACGAACAGCGCGGCCAGCCGGACCTGTATTGCGCGCGAAGAGCATGAGCACGCTATCCGGTGCGCGGCCGGCAACCACGATGCGGTTACCGATCCGACTTACCTCGGCGAGATCATCGACGACAACACGTTCTCATATGTCTGCGCGCTGGATCCCGGCGACGATCCGCTGACCGATGAAAGCTGCTGGGAGAAGGCGAACCCACTACTGGGTGTCACCATCTCCCGGAAGTATCTGGCCGATGTGGTGGCCCAGGCGAAGGCGATTCCCGGGCAGCTGAACGGCATATTGCGCCTGCATTTCTGTGTCTGGACGGATTCGTCAACGGCATGGATGGCGCGGGCGACGCTTGAGCCGCGCATCTGCGAGTTCCAGCCGGTGCGTGGCGCGAAGACCTGGCTGGGGCTGGACCTGTCGCAGGTGCGGGACATCACCGCGCTTGCCGCTGTACAGCGGCAAGA
>DMKG01000128.1:0-215 GCA_003454415.1 Alphaproteobacteria bacterium | reverse complement strand
TGGGAGAAGGCGAATCCGCTTCTTGGGATTACGATCTCGCGCCAGTATCTTGCGGACGTTGTGGCGCAGGCAAAGGCGATCCCGGGACAATTGAACGGGATATTGCGGCTGCATTTCTGTGTATGGACGGACTCGTCCGTCGCATGGATGTCGCGGGCGACGCTGGAGCCGCGCATCTGCGAGTTCAAGCCTGTGCGTGGCGCGAAGACCTGGCT
>DMKG01000100.1:15658-15785 GCA_003454415.1 Alphaproteobacteria bacterium | reverse complement strand
CTGCACTATGTGCTGCGCAATCTCGCGGCAGCATGAGGTGACGCTCATCAAGCATTCCCGGCGTCAGCCCGGCAGAATGGCGGTCATGGCTCTGCTGGCGTCCCTGTTCACGGGTCTGGCCGGGCCG
>DMKG01000100.1:15050-15394 GCA_003454415.1 Alphaproteobacteria bacterium | reverse complement strand
TCCTGGCCGCCACTTTGGTAGTCAGCGATCCGGACAACCGGCGCGTGGTATTCATCGACACGCTCTCCGGCGCGCAACAGGGGTTGGCCACAGGCGGGGCGGGACCGCGCGCGGTCGCTCTCAGTCCGGACGGAAAGACTGGGCTTGTGGCGGATTATGGCGCCGTCAGGATAGCTGGCAAATCTGTTCAGGTGCTGGATGTGACCCGTGGTGCGTTACGCAAAACGATCAGTATTGCGCCTTATCAGCGTCCTTCGGCGATTCAGTTCCTGCCCGACGGGAGGCGCGCTCTGATCGCGGTGCAGGGCGATAAATCCTTTCTGATGATAGATGTGGGCGCGACG
>DMKG01000100.1:10033-14836 GCA_003454415.1 Alphaproteobacteria bacterium | reverse complement strand
TAAATCCTTGCTGATGATAGATGTGGGCGCGGGCCGCATCGAGGCGAGTTTCGGCGCGCCCGCGGACAGCGTGCGGCAGTTCGCTCTCAGCGAGGATGGAAAAAGCGTCTATCTAGGAGATCCTGCAGGGGGAAAGATCAGTAAAATCGATCTGACGTCCGGCCGCGAGACCGCCGTCAGCACAACGCAAGCCAGCGCGCAAAAAATGGCGGTTTCCACGAATGGCGGGCGGCTTTGGGTGGTGGATCGTAACGAGGACCTGGTCAAGGTGCTGGACGGCCGGGACCTGCATCTCATCGCCGGGCTGGATACAGGCAATCTGCCCATGGGGCTGACGCTGACGCCGAATGGCCGCTACGCCCTGGTGTCCAATGCCTTGTCTGCGGATGTCGTGGTTTATGACACCGCGTCTCTGGAACAGTCGCAAATCATTTCCACCCGGAGTGTGCCCTCTACATCCCCCATGCCGCGCAGCGAATCCGAGAACCTCAGCGACGTCAAGCGAATGTCGCAGATTTCCATACCTGTGGCCATTTCCGCCGCGCCGGATGGGATAAGCGCCTTTGTGATGAATAATTTTTCGGGTGAAATCATTCAGTTCGATATCTTCACAGGCGCCCCGCTGCATATCTTTCAGGGAATTCCCAGACCGGGAGGCATGGCCTATTCCCCCGTCACGATGGGCGGCGCGAAATAAGCATTACGCCTGGCGGCCGCGCCTGCCGGCCGTTATTCCCCGCCTTTGTTGGCGCTGGTGGCCTGACCGGTGGCGAATTTCACCACGGTTTCCACTTCCTTGGAAAGCGGTTCAAATCTATCAATATCGTCACCGGCGCGCAGCGTGGCCTCGCAGCGCGGCGCGCAGGCGAAGGTCTCGCTGGCGCCCGCCCGGTGCAAAGTTACCGTGCGCGCATTATGCGGAACCACGGTCACGTCCTTGTCGGAGACCACATTGCCATCCTTGTCAAAGCCAAGAATATTCGTTTCGCCGCTGGTGCGGCCAAGCACAAACAGCAACTGATTGCTTTGCGCGGAGACATCGGCGATATGCGGATTGCCGACAATGACCGTCTCTACCGGACGCTCGGTGCGCAGCACATGATTCTTGTCGATGGTCACCCGCAGGCTTTCACTCGCGCCCGCCCCTCCGCAAAGCAGGATGGCGCCAAAGGCAAAGCCGATATGAGCCGTTATACGGCCCCATTTCCTGTCATGCGCCATTTCTTCCTCCTGTTTGGAAAGCCGAAGAGGATCATTCTCCGGGTGGACTCCGTCAGTATGGTTTTAGGTTACAATTCTTAACTTATAATAAACCAAGCAGGATACAAATCATAAGGAGTCAAATTCGTCCGGTCCGGCGTGCAATACTTTGCTTTAACTATTTTATTGGATCAATAGAAATGAAACTCTATAATGAGGTGTTAGAGTGTTCAAACGTGAAATGATCTCCTATGGGTCCTGCATGACGTTGAGGATTTCAGGGGCGCCGGGGAATGCGGTTGCACAGAACCGGAACGAACGTCTGATGGGATCAGGAGTGTTCAATGCTTGATCCGTCGTTATGCACGCTTAAGGGCGTCAGGCTGTTTGAAAAACTGTCCCCGGCCGCGATGCGCGAAATCGAGGGGCTCTGCGCCTGGCAGGAATTTGGCCCGGAAGAAACCATCATCGACGCGGCGAAGGAAACTAAAAACGCGGTTTTTTTCGTTATCTCGGGTTCGGTAAGAGTGGCGACGGTCACGGGAGATTCGGGGGAGATCGCCTTTATCGATCTCGATGCGGGGGCGCAATTTGGTGAATTATCCGCCATAGACGGCCAGCCGCGATCTGCAAGCGTGTTCGCCAAGGAGCATTCCGTCCTCGCCTCGCTGGAGACGGAAAGATTCACGGAGGTTCTGCTGGCGAATCCCCAGGTTTCCCTGGCGCTGTTACAGCATTTGACGGCTATTATCCGGCGCAATAACCGCCGAATCGTGGATCTCAGCACCCGTACCGATGTGCAGCGGGTGTATTCTGAACTGTTGCGGCTCTCGGAGCCGGATCCCAGGGGCGATGGCTCCTGGCTCATCGCGCGCATGCCGAAACACAAGGAAATCGCAGCATGGGCTGGCACCACGGAGGAAAGCGTGGCGACCGCCCTGGGGCAGCTGATCAAGGTGGGACTGGCGAAACGGCGCTATCCCGCGCTGCATATCATGGATCGCGCCAAAGTGCGGCTTCTGGCGGAACTGGGCTAGCGGATGCCGTGTTTTTCCGTCATTCCCGATGTCAGGCGCGCCGGAAAACCCGAGGTTTTACCGGGCGGAGTTGAGATGCGGAATGACGATTTCATGTTTTGTGAAGTATCCCGCTGACTGGGGAAAAGATTAAGCGTATATTTACCATTGGGAAATAGACATTTGGTGATGGTTATCACCTGACTTTAATCCCTGACGGCTTATATCTGCTTCATACGGAATGGATGGAACACAAAACGCTGCTAAAAATCTTGTTTTGTTAGTGCTTAGAAGGATCTGTTAGTCGTTGGGACTTGGAACTAAAGCACAGGACGTTGCGCCAATACCCCGCCTAGGACTTGACTCGGGTGGGGAAAACCCGCGGAAAACCACGGGATTACAACTTGAAGGAGAGATGGACATGTTGAAACTCTATGTAGCGGTTCAGGAAAAAATCCATGCGTTCAAGCAGGACATATCCGGCGCCACGGCGATCGAATATGGTCTGATTGCGGCCGGCATCGGCCTGGTGGTTCTGGTGGCGGCCCAGACCCTTGGTGGTGAGCTTGCAACCCTGTTTGGTACGATCGGCGACGGCTTAAGCGGGGCTCCGTAATATATTTCCTGACTGTAAACCCATTGGCGCCGCCGTCATCCGGCGGCGCCTTTTTTTGATCCCCCTTTCTCACTTTTGCGCCGGACAAGAATGCTGAGGCCTCCGCCTCATCCCTGGGGCCTGACGACATGATCGAAACCACCGCTGCTTCCTTCGCAATGGTTTTAATTCCGCTGTTGTTTTTTGGCATCATGGCGGCGGCGGCGATCAGCGATCTGATCAGTTACAGAATTCCCAATATTCTTCCCGTGCTGCTGCTGGCGTTGTTTGTGGCGGCAATACCCCTTACGGCCATGTCCTGGCCTGTTGTCCTGTCCCATCTGGGGGCGGGCCTGGCCATGCTGGCCATAGGCTGGGTGCTGTTCGCCCTCAACCTGCTGGGCGGGGGCGATGCAAAATTATTTGCCGCCATCAGTCTGTGGATGGGCTGGGAAGGGCTTGCCAACTATTTGATCATATTCAGTATTTGTGGTGGCGTCCTGGCTTTGCTCTTGCTGATGTTTCGCCGGCTGTCCCTGCCGGGACGCTTATCAGCCACTCCCTGGATCGCCTCCCTGCATGATAAAAATCAGGGGGTTCCCTATGGGATCGCCCTGGCGGCCGGCGCTCTGCTCACGCGGCCTGAACTGCTGTCCATCGCCTGATCATTGACTCATGAAAAGAATATCAGGGTAAATGGTCAGGAATATCCTGTGTGTAGTTTGACGGCAACGATAGTTAATGAAATTTTCATATCCTGGATGCAAATGTTGACAAGGCAAGGTAAGACCTAGTGTGGTGGATTTGAAATCCGCTGTATTGTGGGGCAGGCTTGGCAAGGGGTTTTAATATCTTGAACCATGCCGGAATTAAAGACTTGTGGTGGCCTTTGTGAAGCTAAGTTTCGTCCGGCCCTGACAGACAGGCGGGGCGAAATTCAGAAGCGGGCGCCAGGAACTTCAAGCCGGTTGCGCTTGTTTTATAGGCCATAACCCGGCAGAGGGAACTGAACAGGTAGGGGGCGCGGATACATGAACCTGATGCGTATCATCATTCTGGTCGCCGCGATAGCTGCAGCCGGTCTGACAGCCATTCTTGTGCGCAGTCTGGTGAGCGCCCCTGAAACCGTTGAAGAAAAGCCAGCCATACCCGTAAATCAGGTTTTGGTGGCCGCCCGTAAAATAGATATTGGCGCCAAGCTGACGGAAGCGGATCTGCGCTGGCAGGAATTTCCCGAACCCTCGATCGCGTCGGTCTATTTCACGAAAAGCCGTAACCCGGAAGCCATCAGAGAACTGATGGGCGGCATCGCACGTGCGGAAATCTTCGCCGCTTCCCCGATCACCCCGGGAAAAATCGTCAAAGCGGGGGATGGCGGGTTCATGTCGGCCATTCTGGAA
Source organism: Alphaproteobacteria bacterium (assembly GCA_003454415.1). GTDB lineage: Bacteria > Pseudomonadota > Alphaproteobacteria > UBA11222 > UBA11222 > UBA11222. The sequence continues at coordinate 10,625 of DMKG01000100.1, read as the reverse complement.
GGCGGGATGCGGGCCATGGCAATCAAAATCGCTCCGGAATCCGGCGCGGGCGGGTTCATTCTGCCGGGCGACCGTGTGGATGTTCTTCTTACGCGGCAGGTCACGGTTAGGGATGAAAGTGGACAAAATGTACGGGACATCGTCAGCGAAACCCTGCTGGAAAATGTGCGCGCCCTCGCTATCGATCAGACCGTAAATGATCCAGGGGCGGCAGAGTCCGGCAGTGCGAAAACCACCAGTTCCGTGATCGGTAAAACCGCAACCCTGCAAGTCACCCCTGCCCAGGCGCAAACCCTGGCGAGCGCCATTGAAGGCGGAACGCTGTCTCTCGCTTTGCGCAGCCTGGAACGCAAAGAAGACCCGGTTTTCGCCGCCCGGGAAGCCGAAGCCGCCAGGGCGCTGGAAGAACAGCGCAAGAAACATGGCGCATTCAGCATCATCCGCTATGGCGCACCTGGCCAATTCCGGCCGAAATAAAACACTGTTGATACTAATGCATATAAATCAGCACCCTGAACACGGACGGCGGGCATACGGTTTGGTACGGCGGGGGGTTTTTCGCCCTTTGCTGGCGGGTTTTGGGCTGACAGTT
>DMKG01000100.1:0-9844 GCA_003454415.1 Alphaproteobacteria bacterium | reverse complement strand
GGGTGCTTTGCGCCCTTGTGCTGGCGGTTTTGGCGCTGACAGTTTTACGGCCTGGCGCCTTTGCTGCTGAGCCTGTCCATCTGCAGGCGACGCCCACCATCAAGGAAACCAGCGCGGCGCCCCCGGTGAATATGAAAATCGGCAGGAGCCAGGTTCGCATTATCGCCGATGACCCTGAAAACGCTTCGGTTTCACAGCAGATAAAACTGGAGAAGGGCAAGGCCGCTATCGTCGAACTGCCCCGCGACGCCCGGGACATTCTGGTGTCCGATCCGACGGTCGCCGACGCCAGGATCCGCACCCCACGCCAGATTTATGTGATCGGCATGGCGGTAGGGGCGACCAATGTGGTGTTTTTTGACGAGAATGGCCAGCAAATCCTGAATCTCGAAATGCTGGTGCAACTGGACGCAAAGGGGGCGACTGCCGCCCTGCAGCGGCATTTCCCCGGCAGCAATCTGCGCGCCGAATCCCTGAACAATAATCTGGCGATCAGCGGCCGGGTGCCAAACCCCGCAGCCTCCGACCGCGCGCTGGCCATCGTCCGGCGCTTCGTCGAGAAGGATGAGAACGTCGTCAATCTGCTGTCGGTCGAGGGCGACGACCAGGTGCTGCTGAAAGTCCGGGTTTCGGAAATGCAGCGCAATGTGGTCAAACAGCTGGGCGTCGATCTGTTCGGTAATTTCAACCGCGGCGGCGGCAGCCGCATCCGGGGCGGAACCAATAATCAGTTCAGCGTCGCGGGGAATCTGCTCGGCGGTCTGGTGGTGGGCGGCAACAAGACCGTGGGGGGGCCGGGAGTTGATCCGCTGTCGCCCTTTGGCGCCGTGGCCCTGACCTCCAATTCCATTACCGGCGTGCTGCAGGCGCTGGAGCGCAACGGCTTGTTGCGGGTGCTTGCGGAACCCAACCTGACCGCAGTGTCGGGGGAATCCGCCAAATTCCTGGCGGGCGGCGAATTCCCTGTGCCCACGGGCCGTGACCGTGACGGTAATGTCACCATCGAGTTCAAACCCTTCGGCGTTGGTCTCGGCTTCACCCCCGTCGTGCTCAGCGATGGGAGAATCAGCCTTCGCCTGTCGACGGAAGTCAGCCAGATTTCCAATGAACAATCGATTACCCTGGTCAATCTCGTCATTCCCGGGCTTTCGGTGCGCCGGGCGGAAACCTCTGTGGAGTTGCCGAGCGGCGGCAGCCTGGTGATAGCGGGTCTGCTGCAGAACAATATTCAGAAATCCATTGACGGCATACCCGGGCTGAAGGACCTGCCCATTCTTGGCGCCCTGTTCCGCAGCAGCGATTTCCAGAATGATGAGACCGAACTGGTGATCATCGTCACCCCTTATCTGGTGAAGGGCACAAGCGAGGAGAAGCTGGTGCTGCCGACGGACGGTTTCACCCCGGCCAGCGATTTTGACACCTATTTCCTGGGCCGGCTGCATGGCGTGTACAAACGCAAGCCAAATCCGGCTACATCCCTGCAGGGACCGTATGGCTTTATCATGGAGTAACCGGACGTGTTACGCAAAATAACGATCTTTCCCGTTCCCGCCACAGCGGTTACGCGCGCCGCCCGCCGCCTTGCAGTCCTGGCTGCATTGGGCGGCATGCTTGGCGCCTGTCAAAGCGAACAGGTAATGTTCCCCGCCACCCCGCAGAAGAAGCTGGAAGACAGATATCCCATTACAGTAGCGCCCAAAACCGAATCCCTGACGCTTTCGCCCAGGCCTATCGGAAAAAAACTGGGGGATAAGGATACAAGTCAGATCAACGGATTCGCCGGAGGTTATCTGCAGCAGGGGCATGGCCCACTGGCGATCATCATGTCCGGGGTTCCGTCATCGCCCCAGGCGCTGGCGCAGATGCAGGCGGTGAATGGCGCGCTGCGAGAACGCGGGGTCGCGCGATCCCAGATCGAATGGCGTATCGCCAGCCCTGATCCGGCTTCGGATAGCGGCGAAAGCCCTGGGGCCCCCGCCGGCAAAGCGGCCGCCCCGGCGCAGCTGACGTTCACCTATACCCGTTACGTCGCCTCGGTCGAAAAACCATGTGAAAACTGGTCCAAGGACTTTAGCGATTATCATGACAATAAATCCTGGGAGAATTTTGGCTGTGCGCACCAGCATAATCTTGCCGCCATGGTCGCAGACCCGCTGGATCTGAAACGGCCGCGGGACGTTGATCCCATCGACGCCGACCGGCGCACAGTCGTGCTGAAATCCTATCGTGAAGGCAAGGCCACGGCCGCCGAACGCAGCGAAGCGGAAAAAGGCATGGTGAGTGAAGTAGCAAAATGAGTGAAGCGGGCAAACATACAAATGGCGAAGCCGTAAGTTCGGGAAGTCAGCTTATCCCCCGGTTGACCCTGCATGCTTTCATGGATGACGCCACGAATCGCGCCAATCTGGAAGCGGCCTGCCGCGACCGGCGCATGACCAGGGTCACCAGTGAAATTATGGAAGGCAGCGTGTTGAATGCCGCCAGCCATTACGCGGAGCAGCCTACCCCCAATCTGCTGATCGTCGATGTGCCCGATGACCGGGAAACCGCTTTCACGGGGCTGCAAAATCTGGCCGAAGCCTGCGATCCTGGCACTCAGGTTATCGTGGTGGGCGTTCGCAATGATGTCGGCGTCTACCGGGATTTCATGCGCCAGGGGATCAGTGAATATCTTGTCAGTCCGGTCACGGCGGTGCAATTCATCGAAACTATCGCCAGCATCTATGCTGCGCCGGCCGCACAACCCATGGCGAGAGTGTATTGCTTCACCGGCGTCAAGGGCGGGGTTGGCTCCAGCACGATCGCCCAGAATGTCGCCTGGCACCTGGCCGAGACCCTGAACGAAAGCACCATTATCCTGGACCTGGACCTGCCTTTTGGCAATCTGGGGATCAATTTCAATTATGAGGGTGGAAAAGGCATTACCGAGGCGCTGCTGGAACCCGACCGGCTTGACAATGTGCTTTTGGATCGAACCGTGTATAAGGTGAGCGACCGGTTGAATCTGTACACCGCTCCCGCGATGCTCGATAGCGGGTTTGATCCAACGCCGAAAGCGCTGGAAAAAGTTCTGGACGTGGTGAAGTCCAATTACGCCAATGTAGTCATCGATCTGCCGCATAGCTGGGCCAATTGGGCGCGCGGCGTATTACTGGCCAGTGACGAAATCATTCTGTGTATGCAGTCAGATCTGGTAAGTCTCAGAAATGCAAAGAATTTATATGATTTCCTGTCTGCCCAGAGACCCAATGACGTGAATCCGCGGCTGGTGCTGAATATGACCGAGGCGCCAAAGCGGCCGGAAATACCGATTAAGGATCTGGCGGAAGCCGTAGGCGCGGACCCGGCCTGCATCTTGACCTATGATAACAGTTTATTTGGAACTGCGGCCAATAATGGCCAGATGGTCAGTGAAGTGGATGCGAAAAACAAAAACGCCCTGGCTCTGCAGGAACTGGCTTCCCTGCTGGCGCGCCGTAGTGGTAACATGACAGGGAGCGCCAAGGGGAATTCGCCATTTGCGCCCTTGCTGGCGCTTTTGAAAGGCCGTAAGGCGTAACCTGGAATGTTTGGCAAGCGGACGGATATCAAACCCAAATCCGCACCAGCAGGCGTATCTGACACTGCCGCTGGCGACCGCGATGTTGCTGTCAAAACTTCGCCCCCCGCCCCGCCGCCGCCTGCTCCAGCCGCAGAAACCAATATGGAGCCGATCGGCGGCGACAACGCGCGCTCCGAGCAATATTACCAGATCAAAACCAGCATCTTCAACGCCCTGATCGATACGGTGGATCTGGCGCAGATGGCGGCGCTGGAAACAGAGGCTGCGCGCGAGGAAATAGGCGATATCGTCACCGAAATCATCGCCGTGAAGAGTCTGGTGCTCAGTGTTTCGGAACAGCAGCGGCTGATTACCGATATCTGCAACGACGTGCTGGGCTATGGCCCGCTGGAGCCATTGCTGGCGCGGGATGATATCGCGGACATCATGGTCAATGGCGCCGCCCAGACCTTTATCGAGGTGGGCGGCAAAATCGAAAAAGCCGGCATCAAGTTCCGCGATAACGCGCAGCTGATGAATATCTGCCAGCGCATCGTCAGCCAGGTGGGCCGCCGGGTGGATGAAGCCAGCCCGATATGCGACGCGCGTCTGGCTGATGGTTCCCGCGTGAACGTGATAGCGCCGCCATTATCCATAGACGGCCCATCGCTGACCATCCGGAAATTCAAGAAAGACAAGCTCAAACTTTCCGATCTGGTCAATTTCGGAGCTATTTCTCCCGCAGGCGCCACCATCCTGGAGATCATAGGGGCGGTGCGTTGCAATGTCATCATTTCGGGCGGCACCGGGTCTGGCAAAACCACCCTTCTGAATTCCCTGTCGGCTTTCGCCGCCAATGATGAACGGATCATCACCTGCGAAGATACGGCCGAACTGCAATTGCAGCAGCCCCATGTGGTGCGTCTTGAAACCCGGCCGCCCAATCTGGAGGGTGCGGGTGAAATCACCATGCGCGATCTGGTTAAGAACTGCCTGCGCATGCGGCCCGAACGCATCATCGTCGGCGAAGTGCGCGGACCCGAGGCGTTTGACCTGTTGCAGGCGATGAATACCGGCCATGACGGCTCCATGGGGACGCTGCACGCCAATACCCCGCGCGAGGCGATCAGCCGTATCGAAAGCATGATCACCATGGGAGGCTTCAGCCTGCCTGCGAAAACCATCCGGGAAATGATCGTTTCGGCCGTTGACGTCGTGGTGCAGGCGCAACGCCTGCGAGACGGCTCGCGCAGAATTATCAGCGTTTCAGAGATCATCGGAATGGAAGGCGATGTCGTGATCAGTCAGGAAGCGCTCAGCTATGAGGTGTTGGGCGAAAACGCCAATGGCAAACTGGTCGGCATTCACAAGCCAGGCGAAGCCGGCATTCCCAAATTCATGGAGAAGGCGCGTTATTACGGTCTCGGCGACAAGCTGGCAGAGGCCGTGGAACAGTTGAATGAGGTTTATGAACGGGAAAAACCGAAACTTCTGGCGCAGATTGTGCGCTGAACAGGACCGGTTATCCATCAACATGCACATGTTCTGGCGGGTTTGAGTCATGGGTGCGAATACGCTCATATTGCTGACAGCCTTAATGGCGGCGCTGAGTGCGGCCGGAATCGGTTATGCGGTGTTCGGCCAGCGGATCAGTCAGGCCGACCGGATGCGCAGCCGGATTCAGTCCGTGGGCGGACGCGGCCCTGCGGATGGACGCGGGCGCGACGATGCGCGCGGGAAGGGCGGCAAACGCAATCTGCAGGCGGCGCTGAAAGAGCTTGAAGATGCGCAAAAAGGCAAAAAGAAACAGCTTAGCCTGCGCCAGCGTTTCGAGCAGGCGGGTGTCGATTGGACAGAGCAGAACTTCTATATCGGCTCGGCGGCGGCGGGCGTCATAGCCTTTCTGGCCGTGCTGCTGAGCGGATACGGAATCGTGATCGGCGCGCTTGCAGGGCTTGGCGCGGGCCTGGGCGGGCCCCGCTGGCTGCTTAATTATCTCGCCAGGAAAAGGCAGACGGCATTTGGCGAGCTGTTCGTGAATGCGGTTGACGTGGTCGTCCGCGGCGTGAAGGCCGGGCTTCCCATCGGCGAATGCATGGCGATTATCGGGAGGGAAAGCCCGGATCCTCTGGGAAAGGAATTCCGTACCCTGATAGAGGGACAGAAGCTTGGCATTCCCCTCAGCCAGGGTCTGGAAAGAATGCTGGAACGGATGCCCAGCGCCGAACTCAACTTTTTTTATATCGTGATCACCATTCAGGGCCAGTCAGGCGGCAATCTGTCCGAAGCGCTTGGCAATCTGTCGTCTGTGTTGCGGGCTAGAAAACTGATGCGGGCGAAAATTCAGTCCATGTCGTCCGAAGCGAAGGCTTCCGCGATGATCATCGGTTCGCTTCCTTTTATCGTGTCCTTTATGCTGTATTTCGTCAGCCCCGAACATCTCAATCTGCTGTTTACCACCACCATGGGAAATATCATGGTGGCTGGCGGGCTGATCGTCATGTCGATTGGCGCCCTGATCATGCGTAATATGATCAATTTTGACTTTTAGCGAAGCGGATCATGAATTTTATCGTCTCCTTATTTACGGTGGAGTTTCTGGTTACGGCGCTTGCGTTCCTGGCGGCGTTAGGCGCCATTTTCAGCTTCGCCATGCCCTATCTGCAGCAGGACCGCCTTGGGGCGCGGCTTAAACTGGTGGCGGAGCGGCGTGATGAATTGAAGACGCTGGCGCGCAATGAACGCGACAGCCGCAAGAACAGACTACGCCCCACAGCCCGCACCTATATGCAGGAGGTGGTGGACAGGCTAAGTCTTCGCAAGATTCTTGAATCTCCTGAAACACGGCTGGCCCTCACCCGCGCCGGGCTCAGGGGGCAGGCGCCGCTGGTGACGTTTTTGTTCTTTCGCCTGGTGATGCCTATGATCGTTTTTGCCGGCGCGTTGATCTATCTTCTGATTACGGATAATTTTGCCGGAAATTTCCTGGCGAAACTTGCGGTGGCGCTTGGCGCGGGCGGCATTGGTTTTTATCTGCCCAATGTCTATGTGCAGAATCTGACGGCCAAACGCCAGCAGGCCATCAGCCGGGCGTTTCCAGACGCCCTCGATCTGCTGCTGATTTGCGTGGAATCCGGAATGACCATAGAGGTGGCTTTCAGCCGCGTGGCCAAGGAGATCGGTTCGCAATCGGTGGAGCTTGCGGAAGAACTTGGACTGACCACGGCGGAGCTTGCCTATCTGTCGGACCGTCGCATCGCCCTGGAGAATTTCGCGCAGCGTACGGGGCTGGAGGGAGTGAAAGCGGTTGTAACCTCGCTCATACAGTCGGAACGCTATGGCACGCCCCTCGCGCAATCCCTGCGCGTCATGGCGCAGGAAAATCGTGATTTGCGAATGGCCGCGGCGGAAAAGAAAGCGGGCGCCCTGCCTGCCCAGCTGACGGTCCCCATGATTGGCTGTTTTCTGCCGGTGCTGTTTCTGGTTATTCTTGGGCCGGCCGCGATTACAGTGATGAACGCCAATTAATGACGGCGTTTCCTATTCGTCTAATCCTTGCGCAGGGATAATCTGTATGCGTGTTCTGAGTTCCCCGCGTCTGGCTGCCAGAATGAGGCTTCCGCCTGGCGCAGACGATCCTTTTGCAACTCCCTGGCAAGATAGAGAAACCGGTTCACCAGCGAATGGCAGAATTTGATATTCGCGGTTTCCGCATTCCAGGCGGCGTTCGCAAAGGGACAGTTTTCAAAGGAAATCTCTACATTGCGCGGCAGATAAAACCGCCTGGCGACGGCTTCGGCAAGCCGTTCCACGAGGCCGGATTCTTTTAGCCAGGCGTCGAGCTTTTCTCCCTCAATCGAGCGGTTATCCTCATAACGCACGCTAATGACCCGCCTGTTTATGGCGGAATAATCTTTCATCCTGTGTGAGCCCTGCGACAGCAGCCAGTCAAAGGCGTGGTTCGCCATGGCGTATTCATCCCGGCATCCTTCCGCCCTGTCGGTGGGCAGTTGGGTGGCCTCTAGAATAACGGCGTGTTTTTCCGGATTGGCCCCGTAGACCAGACAGGCGATGTTGTAATAGCGTTGAATTTCCAGGGCGTGCAGATCCCAATAGGCGTTTTCGAGTTCATCTTCCTGAATCAGCCGCCATTCCATCTTCCATCCATCTGCGACAGCCTGAAGTTTTTCCAGCATGCCCGCTTCGCCTTCGCTTTCCTGCATCCGCATCTCGGCGATCATGGCGAGATTGTCGGCGGCGTCTTCCTCACGCCCGAATACGGGGGGTTTCATTTCCCAGATCACGACATGGGCAAGCTCATGCCACAAGGTAAACTCCACATTGGCCAGGACGAAAAGCCGTTCATATTCCTCGTTGGATGCCCTCGTCTCCCGTGCGGATGAATGCCCGGCAGTAAAGATGAAAAAGGCCGCAAGCATAATCATGCACAAGCAGGGGTAAAGCCTTCGCCCGCCGGTCGTGGCGATGTCTGCTGGCGGGATCATCCTCTGGGAAGTGGTTTGCTGCCCATTCATACGCATTTTGTCCTGTGCCGGTTTGCGCCGCCGCTGGCCCCATTAAGGCGAAGGAGCGGCCGTGAAATGGGAAGTATTTATCAGAACCACCATGCCAAAGGATTAACAGAGAGGGTTAATCCATGATCATATTTTGGGAATGGGATGCCTGAAAAGCCTGCCGGTTTGGGATTTCGGGCGCCGTGGCCAGGGGTGCAGGCGCGGCCTGCGGGCGGCCCGGAAACGGGCCAGGGATTTCAAACGGCCGCCCCCTTCCTCATGAGGGAAGGGGGCGGTTTTGATGGCGGCGTGGATTTGACACTCGCGAAACCTACGCGCGCCAAGGCGCGCGAAGGTCAGAGGCGGATCTCTAGTTGGTCTTTCTGAAGTCGAAATACTGATCCATCTTCTTCTCTACATCCTTGGTATGCGCGACGTAGGTGTAGAAGCCGCCATTATAGGTTCCATCCTGGCGGCGGTTGAATTCGCCTTCGAAATTGTAATAGCCCGGCGTGCATTCCTGGTTGCGGGTGGTCTTGCCACGATGGCTGATGACTTCCTGCACCCACCATTCCTCGGCGTCTTCTTTGACCTCCAGCGTATGATACCCGTGCTTGCGGGTGTAATCGATGCAGGCGGCGATATGTTCACCCTGCGCGTACAGCATGTCGGTCAGGTTGAACTGGAACGACGCCTGATAGCCCGCCATGATGAACATGTTGGGATAGCCGCGGGAATGGACGCCAAACATGGTGCGGATGCCGTCTTTGTATTTTTCGTTGATCTCAATGCCGTTACTGCCCACGATCTGGTTGTAGATGCCAGTCTTCTGGACGTCGAAGCCGGTAGCGTAGATCAGCACATCCACCGGATAGACCTTTCCTTCGAATTCAGGGCCTTTCTCGGTGATAAGGTTGATGCCTTTGCCATGGGTGTCAACCAGATGCACATTTGGCAGGTTGAAGGTTGCCAGGTAATCCTCATGGAAGCAGGGCCGCTTGCACATCAGCATGTACCAGGGCTTCAGGGCCTCGGCGGTTGCGGGATCCTTCACCTCTTCTTCAATGCGTTTGTGAATGCGCATCATGGCGTCAATATTGGCGTTTTCCTGTTTGCGGATCTTTTCCTCCTGGGAAATCGCCGCCCGCTTCGCCTTGTCCTCCTCGCTGACATAGGTCGCCATCAGCCCTTTCCTGCGGCGTTCCGCCTGCCAGCCCGGCTTCAGCTTGCGCGCCCAGTTGGGATCGGTCGGCCAGTCATGACGGAAATCGATGGAAGAGGGGGTGCGCTGGAACACATAGAGTTCTTTCACCTTGGGTCCCAGCTTGGGGATGGCCTGAACGGCCGTCGCCCCAGTGCCGATGATGCCGACGACCTTGTCCTCCAGCTTTTCCAGATCCTTGCCGGTGTAATCATAATCCCAGCGGCCGGTATGGAAGGAATATCCCTTGTAATTCTCTATGCCGTTGATCTTGGCCAGCTTGGGCTTGGACATGGGGCCGTTGGCGCAGATCACGAAGCGCGCCTTCATGTTGTCGCCCCGATCCGTCTTGATATTCCACATTTTCTCCTCATCATCCCAGATGGTGGAGGTCACTGTGGTCTGGAACACCGCAAGTTCGTAAAGATTGTATTTCTTGGCGATGGCCCGGCAATGGGCGAAGATTTCGTCGCCCTTGGCGTAATGGTCTTTCGGCACGTAATCCATTTCGTCCAGCAGCGGCAGATAATCATAGGACACCACGTCGCAGGCGATGCCGGGATACCGGTTCCAGTACCAGGTGCCGCC
>DMKG01000048.1:5815-6165 GCA_003454415.1 Alphaproteobacteria bacterium | reverse complement strand
CAGTGACCCGAATCTGAAGTTCGGCATACGTATCCGCAAGGATAGGACGAATGTCAGCTTCATAAGGATCACTAGCCAATATATAATTCTAGTGTGGTTTAAGGGTTTGAAGCTGCTGTAAAAAGCTGACGCACGCTTCACAGCAACGGCAAATCCACGGCGCTAGGCACTCAGGAACAGAACATGCTGCATTTCGCGCGCTGGAAGATTGCGGTCATCCTTTTCGCCCTGATCGGCGGGATCATAGTGTCCCTGCCCAATCTGTTCAGTGATGAAAGGCTGGCCGGACTGCCCGACTGGCTGCCCCGGCAGAAGATCGTACTGGGCCTTGACTTGCAGGGCGGCTCGCA
>DMKG01000048.1:5436-5574 GCA_003454415.1 Alphaproteobacteria bacterium | reverse complement strand
CTTGACTTGCAGGGCGGCTCGCATCTTCTACTCGAGGTGGATGTGAAAGCGGTGCTGAACGAGCGCCTGCAATCCCTGGTGGAGGATGTTCGCTCCACTCTTCGCAAGGAGCGTATTGGTTACAGGAAGCTGGCGATG
>DMKG01000048.1:4512-5189 GCA_003454415.1 Alphaproteobacteria bacterium | reverse complement strand
ACCCTGCGCAAGGAGCGTATTGGCTACAGGAAGCTGGCGATCCGCGAGGGCGCGCTGCGGGTGGAAATCCGTGACCCCGCCCAGTTTGATCAGGCCCGCAGACTGATCAATGACCTTAACAGCGAATCGGGAATGCCGCTTGGCATTCTGGGCGGGGATGGTCCGGAACTGGAAGTCGACAACCCGGAGAAGTCGGTCATCGAGGTTCGCCTGAGTGAAAAGGCGATAACGCAGCGCCAGAGTTCCGCCGTTCAGCAGTCGATAGAGATTGTCCGGCGGCGAATTGACGAACTGGGGAACCGGGAATCGACGATCCAGCGGCAGGGCGAAGACCGGATTCTGGTGCAGGTGCCGGGCCTTGATAATCCGGATCATCTGAAGCAGATGCTTGGGAAGACGGCGAAACTCAGCTTCCGCCTGCTGGATATGAGCGTCTCGGTTGCAGAGGCCAAGGCCGGGCGCGTGCCGATCGGTTCCGAGCTTCTTCCATCGGATGAGGCCGGCGTGGAGGAATTCGTGGTGCGCAAGCAGGTCATGGTCAGTGGCGAAAATCTGATCGACGCCCAGCCCATGACAGACAGCCAGACGAATGAACCGGTGGTGAATTTCCGTTTCGATTCCGTGGGCGGCAAGCGTTTTGCTGATGTCACCTCGGCAAATGTAGGCAAACCGTTCGC
>DMKG01000048.1:865-4269 GCA_003454415.1 Alphaproteobacteria bacterium | reverse complement strand
GGGCAGATCAGCGGCAATTTCACCTATCAGGAAGCCAATGATCTGGCGATCCTGCTGCGCGCGGGGGCGCTGCCTGCGCCGCTGTTGGTGATCGAGGAACGCTCGGTCGGCGCGGAGCTTGGTGCGGATTCGGTCAGAAAGGGGCAGATTGCAGCGCTGATCGGGTTTGTGGGGGTGGCCGGTTATATGGTGGTGAGCTATGGCCTGTTCGGCATGTTCGCCAATCTTTCCCTCATGATGAATATCATCCTGATCACGGCGGCGCTGAGCCTGCTGCAGTCGACCCTCACCCTGCCCGGTATAGCCGGGATCGTGTTGACCATGGGCATGGCGGTGGACGCAAATGTGCTGATTTATGAGCGTATCCGCGAGGAGTTGCGGAACGGCAAGACGCCGATCAGCGCCGTGCAGGCGGGTTTCGAGCGCGCCTACAGCACCATTCTCGATGCGAATATCACAACTTTCCTCGCCACGGCGATCATGTTTCAGGTCGGTTCCGGTCCCGTTCGCGGCTTTGCGGTGACGCTGGCGATTGGCGTGCTGACCTCTGTCTACACGGCGGTTACCGTCACGCGGTTCATCGTCGCCCAATATTTGCGCCGCCGCAGGCCAGCCCAGCTCAGCCTGTAAGAAAAAACAGAGAGAGGCCCGATGTTCCGCCTGAAAATCGTTCCCCAGACAACCCGTATCCCTTTCATTGGGATGCGGAATATCACCTTCGTGTTGTCCGGGCTGTTCAGTCTGGGTGCGATCCTGCTGTATCTCACCCTTGGCCTCAATTACGGAATCGACTTTCGTGGCGGCACGATGATCGAAATCAGCACGGAGGGGCCCGCTGATCTGGGGCGTATTCGGGGCATTGTAACCGGGCTGGGGCTCGGGGATGTGCAGGCCCAGACCTTCGGCGCGGACAATACCGTGCTGATCCGGCTGGAACAGCAGGAAGGCGGCGAACGGGCCCAGCAGGAGGGGGTGGTAAAGGTGAAGGCGGCCCTGGACAGGGATTATGGGTCTCCTCTGGAGTACCGCCGCATCGAGCTGGTCGGACCCAAGGTCAGCGGTGATCTGGTCAATGCGGGTATTCTTGCCGTTTCTCTCGCCGTGGCGGCGATGCTGATCTATGTCTGGTTCCGGTTCGAATGGCAGTTCGGCGTTGGATCGGTCATCGCCCTCGCCCATGACGTCGTGATGACCATTGGCGTGTTCGCCCTGCTGCAACTGGAATTCAACCTGGCGACGGTGGCGGCGATCCTGACGATTATCGGCTATTCGATGAATGACACGGTCGTGGTGTATGACCGGGTGCGGGAAAACCTGCGCAAATACAAGAAGATGCCGCTGGAGGAATTGCTGGACCTCGCCATTAACGAAACCCTCAGCCGCACGACCATGACATCGATGGCGACCCTGATATCCCTGGGGGCGCTGTTCATCTTTGGCGGTGAAGTGATTCGCGGCTTCTCCTTCGCCATGATCTGGGGGATTGTCATCGGCACGTATTCGTCCATTTTCATTGCGGCGCCATTTCTGCTGCTGGTTGGCGTCAAACGTGACTGGAGCGGGCTGGGTAATGAGACCAAGGCCGCAAAAAATCCGTAAGCGGGCGGGTAACTTAACTTTTTTGCTGTACAAGGAGTGAAATGTTGTTGAACATTTATTCGAAAACAGGTTCAATTCCGTATAATAGATTATAAGGCCGTGCATCCCTTTACCGGATCGCAGGGCGGCCGGGAATCGGGAACTGGCCATTTTATCAACCGGCGTGAAGGGGTTAGCACACCGGGAGCACACCAGCAGGGAGGAGAGTTCATTGGCTAACGTTACAGAAACGATAGAGAAAATTGCAGGGGCGGAACTCGCCATCGTGCGCGGCGGTTCTGGGAAGCCTTTACTGATGTTCCATGACGAGCTGGGATATCCCGGCTGGATGGGTTGGAATGAGGCCCTGTCTTCAGAGCGTCAGTTCATCATTCCGCGTCAGCCTGGCTTTGATAAATCCCCCCGGCAGGACTGGATCCGTAATTTCCGTGATCTCGGCGGCTATTATGCCCGCGTCATCAGGGAATTGAAGCTGGGCAGGGTTGATGTGGTGGCGTTTTCGGGCGGCGCTTTCATCGCTGCGGAAATGGCGGCTTCGGATCCGGATATTTTCGACCATATGGTCCTGGTGGGGCCGATGGGCCTTAAGCCGGAGACGGGCTTCATTGCCGATTTCATCGCCATGTCCATGCGCACGCATCTGCGGGCGACAGTCGCCAACCCGTTCGAGACGCCGGAATTCACCAAGATTTACGGTGGCGAGATGACGCCGGAGCAGTTCGAATATTTTGAGGACGCCCGCGCGGAGACCGCCCGGATCGGGTGGGAGCCCTTCATGTACAATCCGAGCCTGCCCTATCTCCTTCAGGGGGTTACGGACATCAAGACGCTGCTGATATGGGGCGCCAAGGACCGCTTTACCCCCCGCGGCTGCGTAGAAGCCTACCAAAAGGCGATTCCAAGCGCTAAACTGGTTGAAATTCCGGACGCCGGACACCGTCCCGAAATCGAAAAACCCGAAGCTTTCATCGCCGCACTGAAACAGTTCTTGGCCAGCTGAGACACAGGAAAACGGAGTTTTCTGAAGTTCTTAGCCTTATGAGATAGAGGAAACGAACATGAAAGTAGCCTACTTTACAGAACGTCCCTACCGTTGGGTCAATGAAGAAACAGTTTTGAAGAACCGTGCGTTCTTCGCCGTGTCGAATTCCAATTTCGACCGTAAGAAAGGCGCGGACGACTATAACCATTATCTCGACGAAGCCTGTTATGCGGAAGAGATGGGCTTCGACGCCGTCTGTCTGAATGAGCATCACGGCAACCCCTTCTGCATGGGCAACGTGATGAATGTCGAAGCGGCGATCCTCGCCCGCATCACCAAAAAGATCAAGATTGTGCTGATTGGCAATCCGCTGCCGGTCATCAAGCACCCGCTGCGTATGGCCGAGGAACTGGCTGAAATCGATCTTATCTCCCGGGGCCGTCTGGTGACGGGCTGGGTGCGCGGCGCGGGCAGCGAGCAGTTCTTCAACAACGCCAATCCTGCCTATAACCGTGAAATGTTCAACGAGGCCCATGATTTCATCATTCAGGCCTGGACCAAGCCGGGACCGTGGCGCTATGAGGGCAAGCACTTCCATTACCGCCACGTGAACCCATGGGCGCTGCCCTATCAGGAACCCCATCCGCAGATGTGGATTCCTGGCGTGCTGAGCCCGGAAACGGTGCTGTGGTGCGCGGATCACGCCTATCCTTATATCGGTCTTGGCACCTCGCTCGGGCCGACCTGCGATCTGTGGGATTTCTATGCGGAACAGGCGGTAAAGAACGGTTATCAGGCAGGGCCGGAAAATTTCGGCTATCTG
>DMKG01000048.1:0-620 GCA_003454415.1 Alphaproteobacteria bacterium | reverse complement strand
GCGGACACGGAAGAAAAGGCGCAGGAAATTGGCCGTGGTTTCGTTTATGGCGGTGGACAGAACGCTTTTTCGGCGCCGCAATACACCTTGCCGCCGGGATATAACTCCAAATCGGCGATCCGTAATCTGGCGAAACAGCCGGGCGGCAGCTGGCTCGGCATCAACCGCGAGAAACTGGGCGGCGGCGATGAGACGGCGCAGGAGTCCAATTACGACGAGGTTCGCAAGAAGCTGGTGGCCGGTTATGAAAGAGGCCAGCGGAATCTGCAACTCATCATTGGCACGCCGAAATCCGTGATCCCGAAAATCAAGCAGATCATGGATGTGATCCGTCCTGGCACCTTCACCTTCTTTGCGGTGCAGGGACCGGTCAGCAATGCGGACCGTATGCGTTGCATCCAGTTGCTGGGTGAACATGTCGTCCCTGAAATCCGGGAGTATGCGAACAAGATCGGCTTGAAAGATCCGTTTGAGCGCAAGACAGGTTCAGTGAAGCTGACCCATGGCGTCAAGCGCGATCCGGTTGTGGACCGCGACGCCCTGAAGCTGATCAAGTTCGAAGCGTAATTCCTGTTTCAGTCAAACGAAAAGGGCCGCCCGATGGGCGGCCCTTTTTTATT
>DMKG01000030.1:4185-5342 GCA_003454415.1 Alphaproteobacteria bacterium | reverse complement strand
TCGGCGACGGCAAGATTTTCGTCTATGACATCGACAATGTGGTGCGTATCCGTACCGGCGAGGTAGGCGGCGACGCGCTGTAAAGACCCATTTTCTGTCAATTTGCATGATCAGATTTTCAGCAGATCATTATGCTCGCCCAGTTTGGGGGCGCGGTGGCGATAGGGCAGCCGCGCGTGATCGAATTTCATCGGCAGCGTGACCTGCGCCACCGATCCGTCCTCCGCTTTCTGCATTAATCCGCTGGCGGACATTTGGGGATGCTCGAACGCCTCGACAGGGGTGTGCACCGGCGCGTTGGGCACGCCAACCCTGTCCAGCGCCTCCATCCAGTGAGCGCGGGTCTGCGTCCGGATCACATCCGCAATCAGACGGCTCATTTGCGTTTCATATTTCGACCGTCCGCGCGGCGTGGTGAAGCGTTCGTCTTCGGCCCATTCCGGATGCCCCAGGGCCGCGCATAATTTGCGGAACTGGTAGTTTGTTCCCGCCGTGATGATCATCATCCCGTCGGACGCCTCATAACCGCGATTGGGCGCAAGCCCGCCAGGACCGCGCAGCCCATAACGCCCCGGGGATTTGCCCGTCGACATCACACTCGCCATCGGCATCGACATCCAGGTCATGGCGGTTTCATAAAGCGCTACATCCACCTGGCCGCCCTTGCCCGTCTCTCTGCGGGTCAGCAGTTTGGTGAGAATCCCCATCGCCGCCCACATGCCCGTGCCCATATCCACCACCGGCACGCCCACCCGGCAGGGTTCGCCGCCTTCCGGACCGGTGACATGACAGATGCCAGTAAAGGCCTGCATCAGCGGATCATATCCCGGCAGACGCGACATCGCTCCATCGCCGCCAAACGCCCCCAGATTGCAGTAGATCAGATCCGGTTTGAGAGGCATGAGGGACGGACCATCCAGCTTCAGGTCCGCGACCACGCCGGGACGCAGATTCTGAAGCACCACATCGGCCCGCGCCAGGATCAGGCGGCGCAGGCCGTCCAGTTCCTCCTGGCGGGTGAAATTCACCGTCACGGATTTCTTGTTCCGGTTGAAGGTCTCGAACATCAGCGAAAAACCATAATCGCCATTCGGCCCCCAGCTGCGCGCGGCGTCGCCGCCTTCGGGGTGTTCCACCTTGATCACCTCGGCCCCCAT
>DMKG01000030.1:2223-3984 GCA_003454415.1 Alphaproteobacteria bacterium | reverse complement strand
TTGATCACCTCGGCCCCCATCTCGGCCAGAATCAATGCGGCATAAGGTGCGGCCAGGCTGCTGCCCAGCTCGATAACGGTTATTCCCTGCAGGGGTAAATCCATGCTCATGCTTGCCTAGCTCCGTTTCAATCTAACTGGATATCGCCTGACGCCTATCGTACAACTACTCCCATCGCAGCATAAAGGAAAAGCCAATGGCAGACATTCTGTTTGAAGTGAAAAACAAGATCGCCACCCTCACCCTGAACCGGCCTGAAACCCGCAACGCCTTCAGCGACGAAATGCTTCAGGGCTGGGCCGCAGGGATACGGGAAGCCCAGGCGCGGGATGATGTGTCAGTGGTGGTGGTGACCGGCGCGGGCAAGGCGTTCTGTTCCGGCGGGGATATTTCCACCATGGGCCGGGACCAGACCCCGAACCAGTTCAAGGAATATCTGCTGACCAAGGTGCATCCCGTGGCGCGGGCGGTGGCGGCGCTGGACAAGCCCTATCTTTGCGCGGTGAACGGGGCGGCGACGGGGGCGGGCATGGATATGACGCTTTATGCCGATATCCGCTTTGCCGCCGCCAGTGCGCGCTTTGCCGAATCCTATGTCAAGGTGGGTCTTGCCCCTGGCGACGGCGGGGCGTTTCTTCTGCCGCGCCTGACCGGCCTGACCAAGGCGCTGGAACTTCTGTGGACCGGCGATCTGTTCAGCGCCGAGGAAGCGGAACGCCTGGGCGTCGTTTCAAAAGTGCTGCCGGACGATCAGCTTATGGCGCATACCTACGCCTTCGCCGAACGGCTGGCGAGCGGCCCCTCCCTCGCCATCCGCATGACCAAAAAGGCGGTCTATGACGGATTGCGCAGCGACCTGTTTCAGGCGCTGGAATCCATCTCCTCCACCATGGGGGTTCTCTCCTTCAGTCACGACCACAAGGAAGCGGTGCAGGCGTTCATGGAAAAACGACCGCCAAAATTCGAAGGGCGCTAATTACCACCGCCCAGGCTGCGCCAGAACCGCGAAACCAGGTCCTTGACCGGTTGAACAACCGGAGAGCCTGAAGACAGGCGTTGCGCCGGCGCTTCCTTCAGCGCCGCCTCCATGAAGGTTTTCCAGGTTCGTGCAGGCAACCCGCCGCCGGTCACGCTTTTCATCGGAGCGCCGTCATCATTGCCGAACCAGACGCCGGTCACGAGGTCATTGGAATATCCCATGAACCAGCCGTCGCGGTAATTCTGACTGGTGCCGGTCTTGCCCGCGGCGCGGAAATAGGCGAGCCTGGCGGCCCTTCCAGTGCCATGAGCAAGAGCGTTTTCAAGCATCTCGTTCATTTGCTGACCGGCGCGCCAGTTGACTACCTGGCGCCTGGGCTCCTCTTTGCGCTCATAGAGGGTCAGGCCCTGCGGCGTGTGGACTTTCAGAATGCCATAGGGCGCCGCTGCGAAACCACCATTGGAGAATGGGACATAGGCGGAAGTGAGTTCCAGCAGGCTGACCTCGGAGACCCCAAGCGCGACCGCCGGCGTGGGCGCCAGTTTGGACTGAATGCCAAGACGGCGCGCGGTTTCAATTACGTTCTGGCGCCCAGACATTTCCGAAAGCTTCACCGCCACGGTGTTGATCGATTCCGAAAGCGCATAGCGCAAGGTAACCTCGCCCGCGTAACCTTTCTTGAAATTACGCGGCTGCCAGTTTTTCAGAATGATGGGACTGTCGCGCATCACGCTGTCAGGAGTGAGTCCCGCTTCCAGCGCCGTCAGATAGACAAAGGGTTT
>DMKG01000030.1:0-2160 GCA_003454415.1 Alphaproteobacteria bacterium | reverse complement strand
CGGCTGCCAGTTTTTCAGAATGATGGGACTGTCGCGCATTACGCTGTCAGGAGTGAGTCCCGCTTCCAGCGCCGTCAGATAGACAAAGGGTTTGAAGGCGGAGCCCGGCTGGCGTTTGGCCTGCGTGGCGCGGTTGAACTGACTCTGGGAAT
Organism: Alphaproteobacteria bacterium; assembly: GCA_003454415.1. GTDB lineage: Bacteria > Pseudomonadota > Alphaproteobacteria > UBA11222 > UBA11222 > UBA11222. The sequence goes on along the minus strand of DMKG01000030.1, from coordinate 2,008 downwards.
AGGAGCGCCCGCCCGCCATGGCGCGCACCGCGCCATCGGCGCCCAGCGTCAGCAACGCCCCCTGGCGCACGGAAAGACGCGCTCCCTCTTTCTCCAGAGCCGCCGCAAGCGTCTTTTCCGCCTCTTCCTGCAGGCGCGCGTCAAGACTGGTGACGACGATCAGGTCGCCTTGCGGCTGGCCGATATATTCCGGCAACTGATCCAGCACCCAGTCGAAGAAATACTGACTGCCGGCGCCGTTAACGGTGGTGTTGAAGATCAGTTTCTGGTTGAGCGCGGCGGTTTGATCCTGTGGCGCGATATATCCCGCATCCTGCATGTTCGCCAGAACCTGGACAAGCCGCCCTCGGGCCAGTTGCCTGTCATTGACGGGGTTATAGCGGCTGGGGGCCTTCAGCAGGCCTGCGAGCATCGCGCTTTCCGCCATCGTCAGATGGCTGACTTTCTTTCCGAAATATTTTTGCGAGGCGGCGGAAATCCCATATGCCCCGCTGCCGAAATAGACCCGGTTCAGATAGAGTTCCAGAATCCTTTCCTTTGTGAACTTGCGCTCCAGCCACAGGGCCAGCAGGAATTCCTGCGCCTTGCGGCGCAGGCTGCGTTCGGGATTGAGAAAGACATTCTTCGCCAGTTGCTGGGTGATGGTGCTGCCGCCCTGCACCACCCGCATGGCCAGCAGATTGGTCCACATGGCGCGGGCGAGCCCGTACGGGTCCACCCCCGCATGTTCATAAAACCGCCTGTCCTCGGTCGCAATCACCGCCTGGGGCAGATGGGGAGGCATATCCCGCAGCAATACGGCCGGGCCCACCATTTGCCCCCGGCTGCCGATGATTTGCCCGTCCGGGCCGGTAAAGGTTATGCCGGAGCTGGGCCGGTTCTGATAAAGGACGGATGTGTCCGGCAGATCATAGGCGTACCAGGCAAGCAGGCCCGACAGCCCGATCATGCCCCAAAGGCCGCATACCAGCAGCCAGTAAAACCCCCGCCTGATGAGGCGGCGCTGTTTGCGTTTTTCCGTCATCTGTCATTTTACCGGGAGGCTGGCGCCGCCCCGCGCCATTCACTTGCCATTCCACACGGATCAAACATCCAAATTCGTCACTTTTAAGGCATTGTCATAAATGAATTCGCGCCGGCTTTCGACCACATCCCCCATCAGCTGGGTGAACAGATCATCGGCGGTATCCAGATGATCCACCTTGACCTGCAGCAGGGAGCGGACTTGCGGATCCAGCGTGGTTTCCCATAACTGTTCGGGATTCATTTCACCCAACCCTTTATAACGCTGGATGGAAATCCCCTGTCCGCCCAACCGCTTGATGGTTTCAAACAGCGCCGTGGGAGACGTGATGACGTGTTCCGCCTGCCGGTGGCGGAGCATGGCCGGACGGCGGTAGACTTCCTGCAGTTCCGGGACCTCCGCGTTCAGCCTGCGGGCCTCGGCGCTGGCGATCAGCGGGCCGTCGATTTCGAACGTCTCCCGCACGCCGCGGACTTCACGCACGAAACGCAAGCCTCCTTGCCCGTTGGCCTCTCCCCGCCAGCCGCGGTCTTCCTCCGGCGCATTTTCATCGAGGGCCGCCGCCACCTGCTCCGCCGCTTCCTGCGCCTTCTGCTGATCGCGCAGCAGGTCGGGATCGAGCGCCCCCGCAATCGCCACCTGTTCGATGATATAGTCAGGATATTTGCCGCGCGCGAGATTGTTCAGAATGGCGCGCACGCTGCGCGCATGGTCCACCAGAACCCGCAGATCTTCCCCTGCGCGCTGGCTTCCGTCATGCAGGGTCAGGACCGCGTCCCGCACGCCTGTTGTGATCAGAAAATCCTCCAGCGCCTTGTCGTCCTTCAGATACTGTTCCGATTGCCCGCGGCTGACCTTGTAAAGGGGCGGCTGCGCGATATAGAGGTAGCCGCGATCGATCAGTTGCGGCATATGGCGGTAGAAGAAGGTCAGCAGCAGAGTGCGGATATGCGCGCCATCCACATCCGCGTCCGTCATGATGAT
>DMKG01000012.1:26982-29615 GCA_003454415.1 Alphaproteobacteria bacterium | reverse complement strand
CCTGGAAGTCCATGGAGGCGTGGCTGCGCAGCCTTGGGGACACATTGCCTGCCCGGCCCAGAGCCATCGTGGTGATTTCCGGCCATTGGGAAGAACAGGCATTCACAGTCACCGGGGCGGCCAGACCCCCGCTGATATATGATTATTACGGATTTCCCGAACACACCTACCGTCTGCACTATCCGGCGCCGGGCGAGCCCGCGCTGGCTGCGCAAATCGTCAGCCTGCTGAACAGGGAAGGACTTTCTGCACGCGCTGATCCCGCACGCGGTTTCGATCATGGCGTGTTCATCCCCTTTATGCTGATCTTTCCGGACGCAGATATTCCAATCGTGCAGCTTTCCCTGCATCACTCCCTGGATCCGGAGCTTCACTACCGCGCCGGGCAGGCGCTGGCTTCCCTGCGCGCGGAAGGCGTGCTGATTACCGGCAGCGGCATGAGCTATCATAACATGCAGGGATTTGGCGCTGCGGGCCGGCAGGCTTCCGAGCTGTTCGATGGCTGGCTGTTTGACGCCTTGTGCGGGCCCGCCGCAGGAATGAACGCACTCTGCGGGTGGGACCAGGCCCCGGCCGCGCGCGCCGCGCATCCGCGTGAAGAACATCTCATTCCCCTGATGGTGGCCGCAGGCGCAGGCGAAGGCGCGGCGGAGCGCATCTATAGCGATCATGTATTGGGGGTGGCCGTCTCGGCTTTCCGTTTCGGCGGTTCGTAACCGGGCGGAGCGGAAAATTTCTGTACCAACCGCCCAAACCCCATATATCCTGTCAAAAACCATAAAGATGACAGACAGGGGAAACACATCATGAATAGGGGCCACGCCATCATCACGGGCGCTTTGGGCGGTCTGGGCACCGCAATGACGGAAAAACTGTGCGCGGCCGGTATTCCGGTCATCGCCACCGACCGGCGTCAGGAGGATTTCACCCCCTGGCGCGAACAACTTCCAGCCAGCATTCGCGATCAGGTCAGCTTCTTTCCGCTGGACGTCACCAAGGAAGAACAAGTCAATGAACTAGCCGCGACGCTGAAGTCGCGTGGCGTTCAGGTGGCCTATCTCGTCAACAATGCGGGCATTCAGGGACCGGGAAAGCCCTGGAAGATGGACAGCAAGACCTGGGACCGGGTGATGAACGTAAACATTACCGGCGCCTTTCACATGACACGCGCCTTCAGCGAAGCAATGGTGGAAAAAGGTTTCGGCCGCATCGTCAATATCGCGTCACTGGCGGCCTATCAGCCGATGCGAAATCAGGGCGCTTATTCCGCAGCCAAGGGCGCAATGACCGGCCTGACACGCTCAACTGCGCTGGACCTTGCGAAATACGGCGTCACGGTGAATGTGATCGCACCCGGCATCATCATGCATTCGCGTCTGGACGGGCTGGTTACCGGAACTAATCTGAACGGCCTGGCCCGCGCCATCCCGATGGGACGTGCCGGCCGTCCGGAGGAGATCGGGGCGACCGTCGCGTTTCTGTGTTCAGAAGGCGCATCTTATATCACCGGTCAAACCTTTCATGTGAATGGCGGGCTGTATTTCCCCGGATAGCAGTTTCACCACGATAAGTTACCAACAGGGAGGGACGGGATATGAACAGGGGACATGCGCTGATCACGGGGGGCATTGGCGGGCTTGGCACGGCGATGACGGAGAAACTCTGCGCCATGGGAATCGAGGTGATCACCGCCGACCGCAGGCCGGAAGATTTTCCGGGATGGCGCGATATGCTGCCCGCTTCCATGCGGGATCAGGTCAGCTTCTTTCCCCTTGACGTCACCAAGGAGGAGGCGGTGAACGAGCTTGCCGCAACGCTGAAGTCGCGCGGCGTTCATGTGGCCTACCTCATCAACAATGCGGGCATTCAGGGCGCCGCGAAGCCCTGGAAGATGGACAGCAAAACCTGGCACAGAGTGATGAATGTCAATATCACCGGCACGTTCCATCTGACCCGGGCCTTCAGCGAAGCGATGGTGGAAAAAGGCTTTGGGCGCATCGTCAACCTCGCCTCGGTGGCGGCCTATGGGGCGGCGGGTCAGGGTTCTTACGGCGCGGCCAAGGCCGCCATCACCGGTTATACGCGGTCAACCGCGCTGGATCTGGCAAAATACGGAATTACCGTCAACGCCATTGCTCCCGGCCTCATCTGGCATCCGCGGTTGGAAGGCATTGTAGAGGACAGTGTGCGTGAGGGGATGAGCCGTTCCGTCCCCATGGGGCGAACCGGCCGGCCAGAGGAGATCGGCGCGACCGTGGCGTTTTTGTGCTCGGAAGGCGCCTCCTATATCACCGGCCAGACGATCCATGTGAATGGCGGGCTATACCTGCCTGGCTGATCACGATTATCCTGTCGCACACCACAGAGGCGCAGCTATTCTGAACGTAACCATAACAGCAAGCAGGGAGAAGAATCATGAGCAGAGGACATGCGGTTTTGACAGGAGCGCTGGGCGGTCTGGGCACCGCGATGACCCAGGCGCTGTGCAAGGACGGCATTCAGGTCATCGCAACCGATCGCAGGGCGGAAGATTATCCCGCCTGGCGCGACGCGCTGCCCGCTTCCATGCGGGATCAGGTCAGCTTCTTTCCCCTTGACGTCACCAAGGAGGAGGCGGTGAACGAGCTTGCCGC
>DMKG01000012.1:11014-26745 GCA_003454415.1 Alphaproteobacteria bacterium | reverse complement strand
GAGGCGGTGAACGAGCTTGCCGCGACGCTGAAGTCGCGCGGCGTTCATGTGGCCTATCTCATCAACAATGCGGGCATTCAGGGCGCGGCGAAGCCCTGGAAGATGGAAAGCAAAACCTGGCACCGGGTGATGAATGTCAATATCTCGGGCACTTTCTACATGACCCGCGCCTTCAGCGAAGCGATGGCCGAAAAAGGTTTTGGCCGCATCGTCAATGTCGCCTCGCTATACGCTTATCATCCGGGAACGGGCCAGGGGCCCTATGCCGCGGCCAAGGCCGCGATCACCGGTTATACCCGCTCCACCGCTCTCGATCTCGCCCGATACGGGATCACCGTGAATGATATCGCGCCGGGCTTCATCCTGCATGAGCGGCTGAACGATCTGATGCCGGCCCTGGGCGGGGAAAACATCACCAAAGGCATTCCCGCCGGACGCGTCGGCAGGCCCGATGAAATCGCCTCCACCGTCGCGTTCCTGTGTTCGGAAGGCGCCTCCTATATCACCGGACAGACGATCCATGTGAATGGCGGACTCTATCTGCCGGGGTAAGACGGTAAAGATGGAACCCGAAGCCATCACGCGGCGCAGGGGGTAATTCGACAAAATCCTGACCAGAAAGACGGCGGCTTTACCTGAGCCGCCGTCTTTCTTTGGGGAAAGCGCGCGTCTTCCGCAGGCAACTGAGCTATATTCATCGCGCATTGAATGTGCTTTATGCTAGCCCTCCAGCCACATCAGCAAAAAAGAGGAATTCCCCATGCGGCCATCGGGACGCGGCCTGAGTGAAATGCGCAATGTCAGTTTTGAACCCGGTTATTCGCGGCAGGCTGAAGGTTCCTGTTTCGTGCGGTTTGGCGACACCCATGTTCTGTGCACCGCCACGCTGGAACAGGGCGTGCCGCCTTTTCTTCGCGGCGGGGGGCGCGGCTGGGTGACAGCGGAATATGGCATGCTGCCCCGTTCGACCAATGAGCGCATGCGCCGCGAGGCGTCAGCAGGCAAACAGGGCGGCCGCACGCTGGAGATCCAGCGCCTGATCGGCCGGAGCCTGCGCGGCGTGGTGCAGTTCGAGGAAATGGGCGAACGTCAGATCATGGTGGACTGCGACGTCATCCAGGCCGATGGCGGCACCCGCACCGCCTCCATAACCGGGGGTTATGTAGCGCTGTACCAATGTTTTCTCTGGATGCAGAAGATGGGCATGCTGGCAAAACCGCCCGTGCTGGACAGCGTCGCGGCGGTATCCTGCGGCATTTACCGGGGCGCGCCGGTGCTGGATCTGGACTACCCCGAGGACAGTGAAGCCGAGGTGGATGCGAATTTCGTCATTACAGGCCGCGGCGGCATCATCGAAATTCAGGGCACTGCGGAACAAAGACCTTTCTCCGAGGAAAGTTTCGCCGAGCTGATGCAGCTCGCGAAAAAAGGCGTTGCGGAACTGACCGCGCTGCAGCAGTCCGTCATTGCGGGGCTGTAGCATGCGCCGCTCTCTCCGCAATGAAACGCGTCTGGTTCTGGCCAGCCATAATCCCGGCAAGCTTCGGGAAATCGCCGCGCTTTTGCATCCCTATGGCATGGAAGCCGTCAGCGCCGGCGAACTGGGTCTGGAGGAACCGGAGGAGAGCGGCGCAACCTTCGCAGATAACGCCAGGCTGAAGGCCTGCGCCGCCGCAAGGGCGAGCGGCCGGGTGGCGCTCAGTGACGATTCCGGTTTGTGCGTACAGGCGCTGGACGGGCAGCCTGGCGTTTATTCGGCCCGCTGGGCGGGCGAGGGCAAGGATTTCTCCGCCGCCATCCGGCGCGTGGAATCCGAACTTCTGGGGAGGGGCGGCGATGACCGGCGCGCCTATTTTGTCTGCGCCCTCTGCCTGTGCTGGCCCGATGGGCATACGGAAACCTTTCAGGGTGAAATTCACGGCCGTCTTGTATTTCCGCCAAGGGGCGCGCTGGGATTTGGCTATGACCCCATTTTCATTCCGGAAGGTTATGAAAAAACATTTGGTGAGTTGGACCCGGACGTCAAGCACGCGATCAGCCATCGCGCCATTGCTTTCAGGCAGATGACCGATGCCTGCTTCACCGGTTGAACAGGAGGCGAATGGCCTGGCGCTTTACGTGCACTGGCCGTTCTGCCTCTCCAAATGTCCTTATTGCGACTTCAACAGCCATGTGCGTGAAAGCGTGGATCAGATTGTCTGGCGCAATGCGCTGCTGAGGGAAGTGGAAGAAACTGCAGCATCCATCGGGAAGCGGCGGGGACAGAGCATCTTCTTCGGTGGGGGCACGCCATCGCTGATGCCGCCGGAAACTGTTGCCGCCCTTATCGATGCGGCCGCCCGGTTCTGGGATTTGCCCGGGGATGCGGAAATCACCCTTGAGGCAAACCCCACAAGTGTGGAGGCGGGAAAATTCGCCGGATTCAGGCAGGCTGGCGTCAACCGGGTTTCCATCGGCGTGCAGGCGCTAAACGATAAGGATCTGAAATTTCTGGGCCGCGCCCACAATACCCATGAAGCGCGCAGGGCGGCCGATCTTGCGCGGAGGCGCTTCCCGCGCTTCTCCTTCGATCTGATTTACGCAAGGCCCGGACAGACGCCCGCTGCGTGGGAAGCGGAACTGCGGGAGGCCATAAGCATGGCCGCCGATCATCTGTCGCTATATCAGTTGACGATAGAACAGGGGACGGGCTTCGAAGGCGCTGTCAAGCGCGGCGAGTTCATCCCTGTCACCGCCGATCTGGCGGCGGATCTCTATCAACTGACGCAGGAAATCTGCTGCGATGAGGGACTGCCCGCCTATGAGGTTTCCAACCACGCCAGAAGGGGGGCGGAATCCCGGCACAATCTCGTCTATTGGCGCTACGGGGAATATGCAGGTATCGGACCCGGCGCGCATGGCCGTCTTCACAGGGAGGACGGTGTATACGCCACCGCCAATTTCCGCAAGCCCGAGCGCTGGCTGGCTGAGCGGCGCGAAAGCATGGCGGCGTTAAGCGGACCGGAACAGGCGGTGGAAATGCTGATGATGGGGTTGCGCTTGAACGAAGGCGTTTCGCTCGCGCGGTTTGAGTCCCTGATGGGAACGCCCCTGCCAGAAGCGGGGATACGTGAATTATCCGGTCATGGGTTATTATCGGTGGAAGACGGGCGCATCGCCACCACCGGCCGCGGGCGCCTGCTCCTGAATGCGGTTCTTGCGGAATTACTGAAATAACGCCCGGAGGACAAGGGCTTCAGTGGGTTTGCAGGCAATCGGAGAGGTTCTACGCCTGGTCAAGACAGTCGAAGATATCCCCGTCAGGCGGCAGATTCAGGATGTGAATCTGGTGCCACAAGGCGAAAAACAGCAGCACCCAGGCGGCGCGCCCCATACGGTCATTCCCGCCACGCGCTGGAAGCGCATTGAACAAGCCAAGCACCGCCTCGGGTTTGCACATTTCGGCGACCCCTGGCTGTCTCGCGACCAGCGGAGCGACGCGCGCCGCCTTGCCCGCAATCCATTCCCCGACCGGCACGGTAAAACCGCGCTTTCGGGTAAACGCCTCTGCTTCCGGCAAGTTCTGTTGCAGCCAGCGCCGCAAAAGATATTTGCCTTTGTTCCCTCGGCTGTCGGCAATCTTCAGCCTGTCCGGAAGACGAAAGGCAAAGCTGGCCACTTTCGGATCGAGAAACGGCGTCCGCCCTTCCAGCCCGTGCGCCATCAGGCAGCGGTCCAGTTTGATCAACAGATCATTGGGAAGCCAGTCCTCGCAATCCACGGCCTGCGCCCGCTGCAACCGCGACTGACCAGGCGCGCTCACCCGTCCCTCCGCCGCAATGATGCCATCACGCCATCTGGGAGATTCCCGTCGCAGCATTCCCAGCCCGTCCAGAAACCCGCGGGCGCGCATGGTCCGCCCGCCCAGCCAGAGGGGGCGCATCACGCTTCTGTAGCGCCCATAACCCGCAAACAATTCATCCCCGCCTTCCCCGCATAGAATGACCTTAAGCTCTCTGGCGGCTTTGGCGGCAAGCTTGTATGTGGGCAGGATTGCATAGTCGGCGGCCGGATCATCCACAAAGGAAACGATTTCGGGCAGCAGGGTCCAGAAATCTTCGGCGCTGACATCCACTTCATGGTGGATGGCGCCCGTGCGTTGCGCCAGCGCGCGGGCATGGGCGCGTTCATCCTGCACACTGACGTCAAAAAAACCGGCCGTATAAGCCACTACCGGGGCATCATTCAGCCTGGCCATACAGGCAAGCAAAGCAGAGGAATCGATCCCGCCGGACAAGAACAAACCATAAGGAACATCCGAGCGCTGATGAAATTCCACACTTTCCATCAGAACCCTGTCAAGCTCTTTCAATGCGGCGGCTTCATCCAGTCCGGAATCACCGGATTGCGGCAGGGCGCGCAGGCGGTGATGCGCGGTAACCCTGCCGCGCATCACTTCCAGGGTCTCGCCTGGGAGAACACGCTTGACGCCCTCGAATACCGTATCCCTGCCCGTGGTGAACTGTAATTGCAGCAGTTCGTCCACGGCTTCGCCATGCATGCCGGGTTTGATCAGCCCGGAGGCCATCAACGCGCCGGGCTCGGACGCGAACAGCAGCCCGCGTTCGATCTCAGCATAATAAAGGGGTTTGATTCCAAACGGATCACGGGACAATAACAGCCTGTCTTCCTTTGGATCAAACAGGGCGATGGCGTACATGCCACGCAATTTTTCGGCGTATTGCACTCCATGCCTGCGGTAGAGATAAAGCGCGGGTTCGCAATCGGAATGGGACTGCCAGTTCGCCTCTGAAAGAGATTCGCGCAGTTCGAGATAATTATAGATTTCCCCATTGGCGACAAGCGCGGCGCCTTCGGGTTCAAGAAGCGGCTGATCTCCGGTCACGAGATCGATGATCGCCAGCCGGGTCTGCACCATGCCGAGCCCGCCCGCCAGATAGCGGCCCTCCCCATCGGGCCCACGATGCCCAAGCGCATGCTGCATATCCGTCAGTATGCGAAGGGGCGGCGTACCGCCATCCAGCGTCATGAAGCCGGCAATGCCGCACATTAACCGGCAACCTCCATAAAAAAAGCCTGATAGCGCTGCACGACCGCTTCCCGGGTGAAATGCTGTAAATAGGCCGCCTGTCCCGCACTTGCAAGATCGGCAGCCAATTGCGGCTGGCGGATCGCCTTCAGGATTTCAGCCGCCAGAGCGTCCGCATCTTCAATATCCACTAGCAAACCAGACACATTATGCCCGATAAGCGCCGCTGGCCCTTTCGCGCGCGACGCCACAACGGGCACGCCATGCGCCCAGGCTTCTATCACCACATTCCCAAGCGGCTCTATCCGCGAGGGACAAACCAGGATATCGGCAGCCGCCAGCAAGGCAGGCGCATCCTCGCGCCACCCCAGAAAACGCACCCGCTGCTCCAGCCCAAGCCGCACGGCCTGGGCGCGCAGGGCCGCCTCTTCCGGGCCTTCCCCCGCAAGCCATAAACAGGCGCGCGGGACATTGACCAGTGCGGCCAGCAGCACGTCGAAACCCTTGTTTTTATGAAGCCGGCCCATGGCCAGCAGCAGGGGCGCGTCCGCTGCTGTATGGAGCAATTCCCTTGGAACGGGAGGCGCCGGCCTTGTATCAGCGAAATTCGGAAGATAGTGCACACGGGACTTCGGCCAGCCCTGCGACTGGATATAGCTGCAGATATCTCTGGTATTGCCTATGAGGTGATCGCAGTGGCGGTAATATTTCAGACTGTAATATCCCCCCAGTCTTGCGCATAAAACGGGTGCATCCCCCTTCCTGCGGAGGGGAAATTTCTGCGCCGCCCGGCTCATCCAGCACAGAGCGATGTCAGGCTGGAACGCGGCTATCCGGCGTTGAATGATCTGACGGGTGGAAAAATCTAACCTGCCCCCGAAGGGCGCCTCCTGCGTTGCAATGCCAGCCGCACGTAATTTTGCGGCGCGTGCCGGCGCCAAGCGGATCACCGCTTCCTGTTCGACCCCCGCCTGCGCCAGGGCGATCACCAGCCGTTCGAAAAACAGTTCGGCGCCGCCATGCGCTGCCCCGGCCATGATCTGCGCCACCCGCATGGCTAATGTCCCGCGTCCTCTTCCAGTCTCGCCTTGATAAACGCGACCAGCGGGTAACTGGCGGAAAACATGGCCAGCAACAGACCATAAAGCCCTTCCCGATAGCCACGCCGCGTCACATAGGATTTCCAGAAACGCGAGAAGATTCGGCGGATATTGCTCGCCAGCGACCCGATCTCACCCGACGCCGCCAAATCTTTGGCGCGCGCCGTAGTATAGCGGTCAAAGCGTGCGATCATATCCGAGATGTTCCTGTCGACATAATGCTCGATGGGCGTTTTCAGACGCCGCCGCTCGCCCCTGAGTTCGATTTTCGGGTGAATCAGCTGATCGCCCCAGATTTTCGCGCCCTTGCTGAACAATCGCGGACCGGCGCTGGCGCCGTTATAAGCCCCCCATCCAAATCGCACCAGCCGCTGACCGACATAATTATCGAATTTGATCAGGAAATAGCCCGGCGCAGCCATATGGATCGCCGCCAGAACTTCTTTTGCGAGAGCAGGCGGAACCCGTTCGTCCGCGTCAATCTCAAGAATCCAGCCACCATCGCAGGCGGCGATTCCCGCATTACGGCGAGGTCCTTCCAGCTCCCAGGCGCCTTCAAGGATTTTTGCGCCAGCCGCCAGCGCAATTTCCTTCGAGCGGTCGGTGCAGCGGTCCAGCACCACGACGATCTGATCCGCAAACGCCAGACGCGAGAGGCAGTCTGGCAGATGACCCTCTTCGTTATGCGCAACGACCAGAGCGCTGAGCCGGACGCCGTTCATGAGGCAAGCAAATGCAAGGTGGCCTGATAAACCCGGTCCACAGTCAGCGACATCATATAGCTTTGCCCGGAAAGCCGGTCATATCCCGGCGCACTGATAATATCTTCGAAACTTTGCGTGCCGCGCACCGCCAGCGCTCTGGCGCCCCAGGGGGCATAATGATTATCCTTGCTTGGGCCGAACAGCCCGATCGTGGGAATTCCGGCCGCGGCCGCCAGATGCATCAACCCTGAATCATTGCCGATAAACAGATCCGCCTTGCGTAAGCAGGCATAGGCTGTCAGCAAATCCGTTCTGCCGATCAGATTGAAGCATCGCTCATCCGGAATGGCGTGCAGCAGCGGCGCCACCATCTCCTGTTCGCCGGGCGCGCCCAGCAACAGGATGCGCGCCTGGGGAAACGGGCCGTTCGGGGCGGTCAGCCTTTCTGTAAGCTCTGCAAAGCGCACCGCCGGCCATTGTTTGCCACGCCAGTTCGCCGTGGGACCAAGCGCCAGTAACGGCCCCTCGCCCTTGACCAGCCGCGCCGCAGTATCCCAGCGCACCCCGGAACACCAGAGACGCGGCTGCGCAGGGGTTTCCAGACGCAAAACCCGCGCAAGCTGCACCACTTTGTGTTCCTCGCTATATTGCGGGCGAAAGACCGCCCTGCGGCGTGTCCAAAGCATCCAGGATATCGCCGACCCTCTCAGATCGACGATCATTTCCCAGCGGATATGGGCGCACTGCTTCCAGAGTTCACGCCAATGACCGGCCCTGGGCTTTTTTTCCAGGGTGATGACCGAATCGAGCCGGGGCATGTCCGCGAACAAAGGGGCGGCCGCCGGACCTGCCGCCACAGTGAAACGCGCCTCACGGTAATGATCCACCAGCCAGCCCAACAGACCGCTGGACAGGACGGCGTCACCGACCCGGTTGGACGTGATGAAAAGGATTTTCATTCCCCACTCATAGCAAAGGAATTGGACTTATGACATTCTAAAGCCCATATAATAAAGAGCCGCGTACGCCCGCGCGACCGATGGCCTTTTTGCGCAGATGTCCGAGTATATCCATGTCCATCCCCTCTATCTGTCCGCTGCACGAGCGCGGCGTCATCGAAATCACTGGTCCTGACGCCCGTGATTTTCTTCAGGCGCTGATCACTAACAATATTGAGCAGGTGGGGCCGGATCGGGCGATTTATGCGGCCCTTCTGACCCCGCAGGGGAAATATCTGTTTGATTTCTTTCTCGTGCAGTGGGGGGACTCTTTGCTCCTCGATTGCGAGGCCGCACGCCTTCCAGCGCTGATCAAAAGGCTGACCCTCTACAGATTACGTTCCAAAGTCACGCTCCGGGACGCCAGCGCGGATTTCTCCGTGGCGGCGGCGCCCGGGAGCGCCGGTCTCGCAGCGCTTGATCTACCGGCGCAGCCGGGGGCCGCGCGCAACCGCGAAGGCGGCGTCATTTTCACCGATCCCAGACTGGCGGAAATGGGCGCCCGCCTGATTTTGCCGCCCGGCGGTCTGGCTTCGAAAATGCAGAACAGTCCGGCTCCGGCGGAAGCTTATCACGCCTTACGCCTTGAACTGGGTCTGGCGGAAGGTTCGCCCGATATCGCCGTGGAGAAATATTTTCTTCTCGAGGCGAATTTCGAAGAACTGAATGGGGTGGATTTCAGGAAAGGCTGCTATGTCGGACAGGAACTCGTTTCACGCATGAAGCATCGCAGCGCCGTGCGCAAACGGATTTTACCGGTGACGGCCGAAGGCCCCTGCCCTGCATCGGGTACGGCCATATTCGCCGATGGCCGTGAAGCGGGCGTCATGCATTCAAGTCTGGGACGGCGTGGGCTTGCCTATCTGCGGCTCGCCGCCCTGCAGGAGGGGGCGCGTCTGCTTGCCGGGGACATCACCCTGACCCCTGAGCCGCCGGCCTGGCTGGCGCCGCATCTGACTGTGAAGGAACATGACCAGGACTAGATGCCCATGGCCGGGTCAGGACCCGCTTTATATCGCCTATCACGATGACGAGTGGGGCGTGCCGGAATATGACGACCGCGCGCTCTATGAAAAACTGGTGCTGGATGGATTCCAGGCGGGGCTTTCCTGGATTACGATATTACGAAAGCGGAATGATTTTCGTCTGGCCTTCGACCAGTTCGATCCCAACCTGATCGCCCGTTATAACGAAAAAAAGATCCTGTCGCTGTTGCAGAATCCCGGGATCATCCGGCATCGCGGCAAGATCGAAGGGGCGATCGGCAATGCCCGGGCCTGGCTCGCCATCATGGAGAAAGAGGGCTTTTCCAACTATCTGTGGAATTTCACTGGCGGCAGGCCCATCCAGAACCATTTACAGCACATGAAGGATGCGCCAGCGCAGACGCCACTGAGCCAGTCCATCGCCAGGGATCTGAAGCAGCGCGGGTTCAAGTTCACCGGCCCGACAATCGTCTACGCCTTCATGCAGGCGGTAGGCATGGTCAATGACCATCTGACGGTTTGCTTCCGTCACAGGGAATGCGCCCGTCTCGAAAAGAACCCGGAAAGCGTCCCTAAAGGCTTCAGGCCGTGACTTCGGGGGGGATTTCGCCCAGGGCGGTTTCCAGCTCCTGGAAATTCGGCTGAATGTAGCTCGGCACATTGCCGCGGCCAATTTCGACGGAAACCTGGGGGGCGCTGCCATGCAGATAAGCCACCAGCATTTCCTGTATGATCCGGTAGAACTGGAAATCCTCGTCCTCGATGCTTTTCAGACGCGCTGCAAAGGGCGCAACAAATCCATAGGCCAGAAACACGCCAAGAAAGGTGCCCGTCAACGCTCCGCCGATCATTTCGCCTAATACCGCGACCGGCGCCGTGATGCTTCCCATGGTCTTGATGACGCCCAGCACCGCCGCGACAATGCCGAGGGCGGGCAGCCCGTCGGCAAGGCTCTGCACGGCATGGGAGGGGGCCAGCGCTTCGTGGTGGTGCTTTTCAAGCTGTTTTTCCAGCATGCCCTCGACCTGATGCGGGTCCTCCAGGTTCATGGAGATCATGCGCAGGGTGTCGCAGATCAGATCGATGGCGAAATGGTCATCCATGATTTTGGGATAATGGGTGAAGATCGCGCTTTCATGCGGATTCTCGATATGCGATTCCAGCACCATCGCGCCTTTTGTTTTCATTGTCTTGGTCAACAGAAACAACAGGCACAGCAGATCGCGGTAATCCTCCGCGACCCATTTCGGACCCTTGAAAATTTTTCCAAAGGATCCCAGGGTCTGCTTGGTGACGGTGGCGCCATTGCTGATCAGAAAGGCGCCCACCCCCGCGCCAAAAATGCACATCAGCTCTAATGGCGCATGGTGAATAATCGGCCCAAGGTAGCCGCCAGCCAGCACATAACTGCCGAACACCATTACAAAAACGCAAACAATTCCACCAATCGCAAGCATGACTCACCGTTAACCCTATACGCGCTCAGGAACATGCCAGCCGGCGCGCCCCTGGGAGTTGGCGTATAGGGTTAAGCCAAAGTCACTAATATTCGGCTAATGTTTGCGCCAGATACTATATAGAGGATCAGGTTTTCATCAGGTCGCCGAACGCCTTGGCCATTCCTTCGCCGATCCTGGCCGCGCCTTGACTGCGCTCGCGCCCGGCCATCAGCGCCCCATCGACGGCAATCGCCTGACCGCTTACAAAGGTGGAATCGTCACTGGCCAGAAACAACGCCATGCGCGCAATATCCGATGGAAGGCCGGAACGCCGGATGGGCTGGAAATTGACCAGAACCTCTTCCATTTTCTTGGCGCTTTCATCGGCCAACTGGCTGGGAAGCCCCAAGCCGCGGCCAAAGATGGACGTGGCGATGCCGCCCGGACAGATCGCATTCACCCTGACATTGTACTTGCCAAGTTCGAGCGCCACGCTTTTGGAAAGATGCACCACCGCCGCCTTGCAGGCGCTGTAGATATGGGGCCCGAAACCGCCGCTCAACCCTGCGACGCTGGCGGTGCTGATGATGCTGCCGGATTTTTGCGCTTTCATGACAGGCGCGGCGTATTTCATGCCCAGCACCACGCCCTTGAGCAGCACACCCACGGTTTTGTCAAACCCCTCCATGGTGATTTCCTGGATTTCACCGGAAACGCCGCCAATGCCCGCATTATTGAAGATGCAGTCCAGACGTCCGAATTTGCTCACCGCCAGATCGACCGCGCCCTTGACATCGGCTTCCTCCGCCACATCGGTATGGTGGTAAGCGAGGTTCGCGCCAAAGTCCTTCTCCATCTGTGCGCCCTTGTCGTCCAATATGTCGGCGACGACCACTTTCGCCCCCTCATGGAGAAACAACTCCACCGTGCCGCGCCCCATGCCGCTCGTGCCGCCAGTGATCACTGCAACTTTACCCTGTAACCTGTCACCCATAGTCTTTCTCCCTGAATGCGATATTGTTTATGATAATCTATCACATTCAACATTTATCATTTCCTGCCGTAAGGATGCGAGGGGAAAGGCGCCGTTTTGAGCGATTACGATGAACCCGTTCTGACCACGTCCATGTGGGTCAGCGCCCATATCCGGCGGTGCCTGTCCCTGGGCATCCCGGCTGTTCTGGTGCGGCGCGGCGATGACAGGGCCGGGATCGTGCTGATCAAGTGGAACCGGTTTTCTGATGGCTGTCAGGTGCTTACGCCCTCACGAAATGCGCGGGGCGGGCGTATCTGGATCGCCCGCAGGGGGGAGTCGCCCTCGCCCGAGGCCGATTGCGACGCCTATCTGGAACGGCAGATAAAATACGACCCCGATCTGTGGATTCTGGAGATCGAAGATATGGAAGGACGTTATGATCTGGGTGAACCCATAGAAACACACTAGGAAACACAACAAGGAATACGACATGGATCTGGAACTTTCCGGAAAAACTGCTCTTGTCACCGGCAGCAGCCGCGGCACTGGAGAGGGAATCGCCAAGGTTCTGGCCCGGGAGGGCGCCAGAGTTTTCGTGCATGGGATGAAACCGGGCGACGGGCTGGATGATGCGAACCGCGTGGCCAATGAAATACAGCGCGCGGGCGGCAGGGCCGATGCGGTGATCGGCGATCTGACCACCGATGACGGCGCGGAGCAGGTCGCCGCGGCGGTGGGAGAGGCCGATATTCTGGTCAATAATTATGGCGCGGCCGAACGGGGATTCTGGCTTGACCCCGCCACTGGAGCGGAAGCCTGGATTTCGGTCTATCAGAAGAATGTACTGTCCGCGGCGCGCATGATCCGTCTGCTGGCTCCCGCAATGAAGAAGCGCGGCTGGGGCCGCATCATCCAGCTGGGGACCATCGGCTCCACCCAGCCCAATGCGCGCATGCCCCATTATTACGCCTCCAAGGGGGCGCTGGCCAATCTGACCGTCAGCCTGATGCTGGAACTGGCGGGTACCGGCGTCACCGTCAACACCATCAGTCCCGGCCTGATCCGGACCCGCGAGGTTGAGGAAATGTATCGCAGACGCGCGCAGAAGAATGGCTGGGGCGACGACTGGGAGGTGATCGAGCGTCACATCATGGAGGAATTCGGCAACCCCTCCGGCCGTATCGCGCGCACCGGGGAAGTAGGCGATCTTGTCGCCTTCATCGCCAGCACCCGTTCGGCCATGATCAACGGCATGAATATCCGCATTGACGGCGGCGGCATGCGAATCGTGAACTGATCCGTTATTTCCTGCCGAAATTGGCCACTCTCTCCGCCATGTCCGGCGCGACCCCGGGGCCCTTGTTGCGCTCATAGGAAAGGCCGGACGCAAGATCACGCTGCTGGCTTTGCTGGTAAAGCAGTTTGTTCCCGCGGGCGGAGTGCCAGCTGTTCCCTACGATCATGCGCGCAAACGCCATGGCGCGGCTCTCCAGTTCCGCATCCGGCACACACATGATGGCAAGACCGATACGCGCCGCCTCTTCGCCCGCAATCACCCGGCCCGTAAGGGAAATCTCTTTCGCCCGCATAAGGCCCACCCGGCGCGGCAGGCGTTGCGTCAGTCCCCATAATGGCGTCATGCCGAATTTGCCATGGGTGTCGCAAAAGCGCGAGGTGTCGGAGGCGATCAGGAAATCGCATCCCAGCATCAGCTCCATTCCCCCCGTATAGCAATGTCCGCGCACGGCGCAGATTGTTGGCTGGGGAAGAGCTTCCAGCGCGTCGATCGTCTCGGCCTGGAAATGCGGCGTGGGCGCGCGTTCCCGCGCCGCAATCGCGCGCAGATCATTACCGGCCGAAAAGCTTTTACCCGCTCCGGTGAGAATGACGCATCCCACCCCATCGGTATTTGCGGCAATCGCGTCAATATGCGCCCGCAACTCCACGAATAATTGCGGATTCATGGCGTTCAGGTGTTCCGGACGGTTCAAGGTCAGAACCGCCACGCCTTCCTTCTCCTCACGCAACACCAATGCCATGCCGGGCTCCATTACAGGCTTGTTTCCGGTTCAGTGTAGTGCTTTGCTGGAGTTGAGGCAACGAACCATAAAGGACACGAGACATGAACCGGGTGGATGGAAAAGTGGCGATCGTCAGCGGCGGGGCGCGTGGGATCGGCGGAGAATGCGCGCGCAGGCTGGCGGAGCATGGCGCCAGCGTGATCATCGGCGATGTGCTGGAAAGTGAGGGCGCGCAGAACGCGGCCGCCATCCGCGACGCGGGGGGCAAGGCCGCATTCGTGCCTCTCGACGTCACAAAGGCGGCCGCCTGGGAAAAAGCGGTGGCGGAAGCGGTAAGCAATTATGGCGGCGTGGACATTCTGGTCAACAATGCCGGCGCCTATATCACCAAACCCGTACTGGAAACGACGCAGGAGGATTTCGCCCTTCTGGTAGCGGTCAATCTGGAGGGGGTGTTTCTCGGCACCAAGATTTGCGCCCCGGAAATGATCCGCCGCGCGCAGGCCGCACCCGTGGGCAGCGCCATCGTGAATATTTCATCGGTCGCGGGCCTGGTCGGATCGCGCAATTCACCCGTTTATTCCATGACCAAGGGCGGGGTGCGGCTGTTCACCAAATCCACGGCGCTGGAATTCGCCAAGAAACGCGTGCGGTGTAATTCCGTTCACCCCGGGCTGATCGACACGCCCATGGGCAGTCTCGCCATGTCACGCGCCGGACGGGAAAGCAATGACATGCGGGAAGCCTTCGCCAGATCCCATCCCATCGGGCGCATCGGCGAACCGCAGGATATCGCCGCGGCCGTCGTGTTCCTGTCCTCTGATGACGCCGCCTTCATCACGGGGGCGGAATTCGCCGTCGATGGCGGCGTCACGGCGCAGTAAAGCTAATTCATGCGCAGAATCTGCCGGGTTTCCTCGGGTGTGGCGACGCCGCGCCCGTGCTTGCGGGCGATCTCCGAAAACTTTCCGATCACTTCCGCATTGGTTGGCTGACCCAGCTCCGTATAGGCGTGATCGCCGAGACCGACCGCCACATGACCGCCTTCGGAAATGATCTTGTCCGCAAGATTCAGCAGATTGCCGCCGTAATTGTAGACAGTCCATTCAATGGGAACCTGTTTCGGAAGATTGGTGAGATAGGCGTCCAGCCCGGCAGGCGTCGCGGGATGACCGGCCGAAATCATGCCTTCCGTCAGGGTGAGGCCAAGATAGATGGGCGGGTCCAGCAGGCCCATATCATAAAAGATCAGCGCCTCGCGCAAGTAAGAGATGTTCCACGCCACCGCACAGGGCTTCAGCCCTGCGGCGCGGATTTCCTCCGCGAAATAAAGCAGCGTCTCGGTACTGTTCAGATACATCTGATCCTGGGTGATATATCTGCGCGCGGCCGGGTCATAGGCGTCAATATTGGTGCTGCCCATATCCATCGGTGCGAAATCGGGGCGGGTGCGCGTGTCCTTCGCCATGTCCAGCACATGGGCAAGCCGCCCTTCCTTTGACGCCGACAGGGTGTTCGCGCCTAGTGTGGGATGCACGAGCAGATCACAGGCGTCATGCACTTTGGCGATCGCCTCGGCGTATTTTCCCGTGTCATGACAGGGCGCGCCATTTTCCTGCCGCGCATGAAAATGGACGATGCTTGCCCCCGCCTCACGGCAGGCGGCGGCGTCCCGCGCGATTTCTTCCGCGCTCCAGGGAACATGCGGATTCCGCTTGCGCATGGCGTATTCGTTGATCCGCGCTTCGATGATCAGTTTCTGCATCGCGCCCTTCCTTTCAAAAAAGCCTCACCGGCGGTCAGCACCGACGGTGAAGGTCTGGCAGAAGTCCTATTTAAAGCTGGTGATGAACTTCGCCATCTGATCGATCGCCTTCCCCGCCTCCGGCAGATAGGGCGCGAAGAGCGGCCAGACATGTGGCATATGCGGCCAAACTTCCAGACGCGATTTGACCCCGGCCGCCCTGGCCTTCTTGTGGCACCGGCGGCTGTCATCCAGAAGGGTTTCCGCGTCCCCCACCTCGAACAGCAACGGCGGCAGCCCTTTGAAATTGCCGTGCAGCGGCGAGGCGTAAGGCGTCTCTTCCGCCTTCCGCCCATTCAGATAGACAAGCGCCAGATTCTTGATCGCATCCCTACCTGCAATGGGATCGACCTTGGCCCGGGTCTTCATAGTTGCGCCGGAGCCGGTCATGTCCGTCCAGGCGGAAATGGGGATGGCCGCCGTGGGCAGGGGCGCGCCTTCGTCCCGCAAGGCCATACAGGTGGCGAGCGTAAGCCCACCCCCCGCGCTATCGCCCGCGATGAAGCTGCGCCGCGCCGGCGACGGCCCATCAGGGCCGTTGTTCAGCATCCATTTGAAGACCTTGACGGCGTCTTCCACGGGCGCCGGATAAGCGTTTTCCGGAATCAGCCGGTAATCCACCGCAAGAACAGCGCCCCCCATGGCCTTGGCGAGGCGTGAGCACAGGGCGCTGG
>DMKG01000012.1:4574-10790 GCA_003454415.1 Alphaproteobacteria bacterium | reverse complement strand
TTGGCGAGCCGTGAGCACAGGGCGCTGTGAGAATACAACCCGCCAGCCATGTAACCGCCACCATGCAGATACATGAGGCGTCGCGCATTATCTGCGCCATCGGCAGTATGCCAGGCGCATGGCGCGCCATCGACATTGACAGGGGTCATCTTTCCCACCAGCGTCATCGTATCGTCGCTGACCTTGGCGTAGTCATCGAAGCTCTTGCGCAGCCCTACAATCATATCCTCGCCCTCGCCAGCGGCCCGCATCACATTGCGGATATGATTACAGACGGCCACGGTTCTGGCCGATGGCTTGGAAGAGGCGGATTTCTTGGCCGCCGGTTTCGCAGCGGGTTTTTTCGCAAGGGGTTTTTTGGCCGCCGTTTTTTTCGCCGCAGGCTTTTTTACCGCTTTTTTGGCCATCGCCTTTTTAGCTACAGGTTTTTTTACGACGGGCTTTTTAGCCGCGGTTTTTTTCGCCAGAGGTTTTTTTGCTGCCGGTTTCTTTACCGCCCTGGCCGCCGGCTTCGTCGTCTTTTTCGGGGCTGTCCTGGCTGGTTTGGCGGCGGTTTTTTTAACGGCTTTCTTCGCCTTGCTGGCGGGTGTCTTTCCGGCTGTCTTCGTGGATTTTCTTGCCGGGGCCTGCTTTGCCGCCATTTTTCCGCCCGTCTTTTTTACAGATTCGCCGGTGGACGTGCTGGCCTTTTTCTTCGCGGGTTTAACTGCAGGTTTCGCCTTTTTTTTCACTGCCATGATCATATTCCCCTGATGACGACATTGGACCAAATGCATCATGCCATGTTGACTGAAAATCACCTCTCAGCGCAATGGATTTTCTCATCAGCGGCGCGCCGCTTTTTTCAGGGGCGGCGTCACCCGATCCACCCGGTCATTCACGAAAAAGGGCTTGCCATCCGGTCCGATATAGAGCCGCCGCTGCTCTTCCAGAGTAAAGGGCCGTGAACCCAGCCGGCCAAAAACAGCAATCTGCCCGCCGGTTTCATCCACCGCCCGGTCGCGGTCCAGCCCTTTGGAAAGAGCGGTAGCGGGTTTCCGGGTTTGGCGCCAGGCGATGAGTTCCGGTTTGGGTTCGGGACTGAAGCCGTAGAAGCGCGGCTGGCTGTCTGGCGAGGTAAGCTGAACGACTTTCAGGCCATGCTTCCCGTCGGCGACATAGGCGAACAGCGAGGCATTGGTTGACGCCACCACCACGTCCCGCGCGTCATTGATCCGCCCGTCCGCATTGAATTGCATATAGAGACTGGGCTTTTCCGGATTTTCGACATCCGCGATCATCAGCCCCTGGTTCCCCGCCGCCACATAGGCGTAAGTGCGGGCGACATAGACACGGCGCGCATCCGCCATGCCGATCAGCGCGCCAGGAACAGGACGGGGGTTTTGCGGCTCCGTCACGTCAACAACCTCCAGACCTTTGGCTGTGGTCACGAAGAGATAGCGGAACTGCAGAGCCGTGGCGCGGGGATCCTGCATCGGGATCTGCGCCAAGATCCGGGGCTTCAGCGGGTCGGCCATGTCCAGCACCACCACATTATTCCCCGTGGTGATGTAGAAAACCGATCCCGCGATGGTGATGTGGCGAGCCCCGGTCAGCGCGCCGTCGCCGTTCCAGGTAAGGGCGCGTTTAAAGTGATTATTACGCGGATCGCCGTCGGTAAGCGTCGTCACATCCGTGACGATCAATCCTTCCTCTGCGTCGGTAATAAAGGCGTAGCGGTAGATTTCATGCATTTTCTGTTCCTGATTGGTCTTCAGGATCAGCTCGCCCTCATTCTTGTCGATGTTGATGTTCTGATTGGTCGGAAGCGCCATGCAGGTCGCGTTTTTGGATTTGATCCTTGTATTGTGGCCAAGCGGACTGAAAGGCGCGCTAATGATGCGGTCAGAAAAGCCCTTATTGGCGATGGCGTTGACGTCATAGGCCTGGAAGCCGTTCTTGCCCTCGGCGACAAAGAGATATTCGCCACGCAACTGCATGCATCCCACATCGCCTGATTTCTGCGTATAGGTCTCGGGCAGTTCCTGCGACCGGTCCTGATGCTGCTGGAACCAGTCGGGATAGGCGTAACGATGCAGATAGCTGCCGATCACCGCCTGCGGCTCTTCCCATTCCGTCACCCGGATCGCCTCAAAGCCTCCCTCTCCCCCGACATAGGCGTTGAAGCCCAGGAAGTTCACGAAATTCGTGCCATGCAGCAACAACTGCGCCATGATCGCATTGTTGTCGTTCGCCTCAGACAGATGGCAATCGGTGCAGGTCTTGGTTTCTGTCTTGCGCTCCGTATGCGGATAATGTGGCGCGAAGGCCTGGCTGGAATACCCCGATGCGGCAATCGGCGGCTGCTGAACATAGAGCCTCTCGCGATTGATATTGGTCGAGGACAGAACCAGGGCGGAGCTGGAGCGGATCGGGGCAATCGTGTTGCCCTTGACGCTGGCGTTGATTCCGAGCTGGAACATGTCGTCGCGTGCTACTTGCGGGTTGTAGGTGGCGAAATTGCGGGCTTCCGCTCCCTCGAAATGGTGACTGGCGGTTTTCCAGTTGGCCTCAATCGGCAGATGGCAGCCTGCGCAACTCGTCGTCCAGGAAAGATGGCAGGTAAAACACTCCATCTTGTCGTCAGGATGAGCGAGATCTTCAGACTTTACCCCAGCGCCCCAGATAAAAGGCTGCCCCTTGCCCAGCTTCGACATCAGCTTGGCGCGCGCCGCTTTGGGATTATAGTCCTTATGCGCGGGGGTTACCGTATCCTTGACCAGGCTAACCTCCCATTCAAGGTTCGGATCGACCATGGAGCGCTGAAACAGCTTATCGCCTATCCACTGGAAGCGGCGCTTGCCGTAGGGCGTATAGGCCAGGGTAAGGTCATTCCCCATCCCCTTGGCGGCGGGTCCGCTGGTGCGCAGAGAGGGGTAGCGCTGGGCCGTGCCATGACAGTCGTCGCAGCGAATTTCGATAGCCGCCGCCGCTTCTCCATACATGTGCCCGTCGCCATGGACATCCTGCTCGAAATGGCAGTCGACGCATTGCATGCCTTTTTCCAGATGGATGGATTTCAGATGCACCGCCTTCTTGAGCTTTTCCGGATCCTCCTCCGGTACGACCGATCCCTTCTCGTCCAGCAGATTTCCCTTGCGGTCGCGTTTGAAGATGGCGCGGAAATTCCATCCATGCCCGTGATAGTCGGCGAACTGGGTATCCTTCAGCTTCGGATTCAGAAGGGAGACGTCTTTCAGAAACTCCTGATCGGACCATTTTCCCCGCACCGCGGCGCCTTCGGGATTGCGTTCATTGATTTCCCGTTCTTCCGCAGCCGTCGGATAGCGCTGCTTTTCCGGCCACATGAAGGGCGCGTCCGATTCGTAATCCCACATGGTGTAGCCGAGATAGGAATTAACGAAGATGTTCGGCTGATGCATATGGCAGATCATGCACTGCGAGGTCGGAATCGCCTGGGTAAAGGCGTGTTTCAGCGGATGCCCAGGCTCATCCTTGGGAATAACGGGATCGGCCGTCTGGGTGAGGCCTGTATTGCCTGCGCCCGCATAGATGCTGGAATGCAGCGGGTCGCGGTCATTGGCATAGGGCACATGGCAGGAGCCGCAACCGGAAGTGCGGTAATCCCCCGGATTGTCATTGGTGCCGAGAAACCACATGAAGGGATCGTTCAGCCGCGTCTTGTGAAGATTGATGACGGGCACGGCAATGCGCAGGCCCGTGCCCGGCCCACGGTTCGACTGTTTCTGATCCGGCCGTCCGGGTTCTTCCAGCCGCTGGATCAGCCCTGTGGAATTGGGCAGGCCGATTTCCGGAAACTGGCTGACGATGTTGCGGCCGCCGCGTTCAAATACACGGAAAATATCGCCCGGCGGCATCACTTCCCAGGCAGGCAGGGGAACTACAAATGGCAGCACGCCGCGTTCCGCCATTTCCGGCGTTACCTCCTCCAGTGCGGTCATCTTCGCGGATACGCCATTATTATCGTAAACTTCGCCCAGCATGTAATTCTTGAACGGCAAAATGCCGTTATTATAGGCCGCGCCCCCCCACAGAAGGGTGCCCCGCGCCATGATCGAACTCTTCGCCTTGACGATGATATCGGCATGGCAGTTGCCGCAGGCTAGGTCCACCACCCGGTAATCACTGGGGTTTACAAAGCGTACATATTCCCGCGATTCCCGGTTAAGCAGGGTGTAGCTTCCTTCCGGGTTGGCGCTGCTGGGATAATGCCAGCTATCCGGCAAAGTGGGCAGCACATGCGCCTTCTCCTGGGCCGCGAAATAATCCGCACTTCCCTTTTTGGCGCCCATGGGCGCGCGTATTGCCGCATCGCCCCCATGACAGTCGGTACAGCCCAGAATGACCGCCGGGCTCGTATGCATGCTGGCGGAATCCGATGCGGTATGACAGGATATGCATCCCGCGCTCTTGGCGTCAGCTTCCGCCTGGTTCTGCGACGCGGGCGCCGGCGGCGTTTGCGTATAAGTGATGGCCCGGGGCTTTTCCTCGCCCGCTGCATGGACGGCCCCGCTCCCGATCAGGAGTGACGCCAGCAGAAGAAACAGAATTCGACGCAATAACATCATCAATAAGCCAGCGTCAGATTGGCGAGCAGGGTGTAAAAATGTTCGTCATCCGTCTGATACAGATCCTTGAAGCCCTGTCCGGGCAGCAGCGCGGCGTAGGACAGGCGGAAGACAACGTTCTGGGTCATCATGGGGCGGTAGATGGCCGAGGCGGACATATCCCAGCCGATGCCCTTGCCAATTCCCCCCTGGTTGCGCAGCACTTCCAGCGTTTCGGTTTCCCTGAAGTCCAGGCGGTTGAAATTCGTTGAAAGGCGCAACTGCGGCAGAATATCCATATCCGCACCCGCTCCCAGAAGCCGCAGCCCCGGATTCACGAAATTGGACTGGCCATGCTCTTTCGAGGCGCGTAAATCCGGCAGCACGCCATTGCGCGGGGAAAGCGTAACGCCGCCGCCGCCGATAAGGGGAATATTCTGCCGTATCCAGAAACTGGTGTCGGCCCCAGCGAATTGCGGATTTTCAAAGATGGCGGAAAAACCCTCCGACTTCCTGTCGAACGGATCCTTGTCCCCACTCGCATTCAGATACGATCCGCGAAACCGCACCCAGCTGAAGTCCACCGACGGTTCAGCCGCCAGGAAATAGGCGCGAATATCGCTTTTTTCGTCCGTAAACAGAGCGCCATCTTCCTGCCCATAGGCGTAATACCCCGAGACGCTGAGATTGTACCGCCCGTAATGTCCATCGCCATTATAGCCAAAATAACCAACCCTGTAATCACGCGGCTTTTCCAGCCCCAATGAAGCCGGGCGCTGCAGGAAACCGTTCTTGTCGTAGAAAGCATCCTTTTCCGTATTGCGGTTGTAGACCGCCGTCACCTGGCTGATGAATCCCAGAACCGGAAAATCCTGATAATACAGATTGGCAAGGAATATATCATCGTCGCGGATATCTCTGCCCGTGTCGTTCAGCCCGCTATTGGTGTCCTTTTCCAGCCTGCGGAACCAGGCCAGATTGTACTGGATGATATTATTGTTCCGCGTGCCGAACAGGCGTACGCCCGGCTGGTTATCCAGAAAAAGGAAACCGCGAAAATCTGCGTTGAACGGCTGAATTCCAAAACGGATCGAATCGAAATCGTACCGGTCGGAAACGTTGCGCAGGTGGTAATCAAGGAACAGTTCCTGCAAGCCGATATGCTTGTCGGTGCGTGACTTCCCCCGCGCGGGATCGCGGCGGGCAAGTCCGACCTCCTTGAACTTGACATAGTTGATGTTGAATACCGGGGTCAGCCGGAATTCAAAATCTGGCGGCCTGAAAGTTGTGTCGCCCTTGATGAGGTTCACATTCGTGACCAGATTCTGATTGAAAACTGTGGAATCCGGATCGCCAAACACATCGTTCGCGCCGGCGCGCGAAGTCGTGGCGAAGCCGACCGGAAGCGGAAAGGCCCGCGGTTCATAGACCGTGTCGGAAATCAGATTCAGCTGGACGAAAATGTCATTGCCATAGACGGGCTTGTCGCCCTTCAGGACATTGTTGTTATAAGGGTCGTACCATTTCCCCTTTACGCCCAGCGTCTCCAGAATCCGCCAGCGGTCTGGAACGGGCGCGATGTCGCCGCGTTCCTGCAGATCCTCATAACTGCGCGGCCGGTTCGCGGGAGATGGCGCCCCCTTGCGGG
>DMKG01000012.1:0-4348 GCA_003454415.1 Alphaproteobacteria bacterium | reverse complement strand
TCTCGGGTCCCCGCGCACGATATCCGCACCTGCAGGCTCTTCCCCCGGTTTCGTTCTGCGCGGCACGGCGACCTTCTGATACTCGACCGGCGGCTCATTGCTGCGCAACACGGCGGGGTTCGCGCCGAGAGGCGGCGTTTTCAGGTAAGATGACGCGCTGGCGGTTCCCTGAAAGGCGGCGGGCCTTGGCGCGCTAAGGGGCGGTCCTTCCGGTAAGAAGGATGGGGAAACAACAGGTATGACCTCGGGAACCGGGGGCGGGGAAGGCCGGGACGCTGTTTGCGCGCCCGCGGGGTCCAATCCCAGAGCCAGCAGAACGGCGGCGGCGCGCACACGCTGTTTCAAGCTATTCCGGATGATAAACGCGGGGGCCACGCTATTTCCCCTCACAGACATTCTGTTCGTCCGATGCAAGAAATGGCCTGAACGGACAGTTCACATATCGTAACCGCACCCCCAAAGGCTGCAACTGATCCGACCGGATGGCGGCCGGCGCATGGGAAACACTGCCGCCCAGGGCGACACTGGCGTTATGCAGCCCCAGAAAACCAACCATGTCGTCCTGATCGATGCCGTCCCCTGAAACGCCAATCCCGCCTACCAGCACGCCGCTTTTATAGATCGGCGAACCGCCCGCGAAGACCTGTAATCCGTTCGCCAGCGGATTGAGCCCTGATGTCCTGGAAACCAGGGGCGTGCATCCCAGACCTGTATCATTCACCGCGCCATTGTTATCAGGATCGAAATCGCCAACCCCATCACCGGTTACATCCAGATTCAGGTTGCGCACGAACAGGATATGATTGACCAGATTGGGAACCACCAGATCCAGTTGCAGCCCGGTCGAAAACGGGCTCCAGAAAACGAAGGGGC
Organism: Alphaproteobacteria bacterium; assembly: GCA_003454415.1. Classification (GTDB taxonomy): domain Bacteria; phylum Pseudomonadota; class Alphaproteobacteria; order UBA11222; family UBA11222; genus UBA11222. The sequence goes on along the minus strand of DMKG01000012.1, from coordinate 3,475 downwards.
GGGCCAGCGGGCCGTTCGGGTTTGTGTTGACGCCATCCGGGAAATAAGGCCGCGACAGATTTGAAACCGCACGCGCAGTATAAGCCGCCCCGTTGGCCAGGGCGTCCTGCCCCAGAAAGCCGCGCATGCTGTCCGCATAATTATGAACGAAATAAAGATGGCCTGGAATCAGGCTGTTCAACGCAAAGGCCGTCACATTGATGACCGGGAACACCCCGGGATTTTCCAGACTGGCCGCCGCGTCCGGCCGGGACATGAAGGCGGCTGTGCGCGCCTTCTGAAGCGACACATCGATCCCGAAAATGGGCGCATCCGATGTCCGCGCCAGCGCCAGCACCTGCCCCTCCCCATCAACGATGGTTACCGTGACCTGGGCCGGGCTGCTAAGCGGCCGGCGAATCTGCGCGCGTGCGCTGATAGCCACCCGAAGCGCCTGGGCGAGAATGACCGACACCTCGTTAACGCTCAGGCTTTGTCCGGCATTCGAAGCGCCGGAAATCATTGGAAAATAGGGCTCATCCGGGCCGGTGACGAGGGTGAATACAGGCGCGCCGACCAGGGCGGCCACATTGGCGTAAGCAGCGCCATCCGTCGCGGGGTTGATGGCCCGCACGCCTGAGCCGCTGGCCCCGTAAGTCTGACCGGAAACCGGCGGTCCGTCCGTATAGCCGGTGACGGCGACGAAATTACCCGGAAGCGGCGCAGGCGCGGAGACCGGGTTCGCCGCGAGGGAAGAGGCGCCCGCATCAGAATAACGCAGCGTCTTGCCTTCCACCGTAATCCGGTCCGCCAGAATGTCCCTGGCGGGAGCATACCCAACCGTGCCCGCCAGCGCGATGATCTCATCCGTATCCGCATCCGTATCCAGGACATTGCTGTCAAGCCCATAGATTCCGTCCGCGATCACGCCAATTCCGCCAGCAACCGCGCCATTCACATATAATGGAAACCCTCCCGCATCAGCAGAGAGGCCAAGAGGAGACCGCTTGGGCCCCCGAAACTGGTCCGGCGGCGGCGGAATTGCGCCATTGAAGAAGCGGCGGTTAAGATCGGAACAGGGAAGCTGGCTGAACTGCACGCCGAACAGAGGGCCGCCGCCAGCAATGCGTTCACCGGGATTGAAATTTTCCTGCACGATCTGGCTGGCGGTGCGGGTGCTGAAGGCGTTACCGGATGAGGAAAGATAGGCCCCGGTAACCGCCTTGGATATCGCCGCCAGGGTGGAAGGCACAACGCCCGCCAGACCATCGATCCCGGTAAAAACTGTACGCCCCGAGGTGACTTTGACCGTCGGCGGCGCGCCGGGCATCTGGTACACGGCAAGCACATTGCCTACACGGTCCGTCACGGCGATCGTAGCCGGGGCATTACGCGCCGCAGCCTCCTGCGCCGCCTGCGCAACCACCCGGTTGACATCCGCCAGGCTGAGATGCTGCGCAAGCGAAGCACCTGCGCCACAGCACAGCAAGGCCAAAGCCAGAAGCGGAAGAAGAGCTTTCCCCGCTATTAGCTTCGCCCGCTTTCTCATATCAATTGGCCCGCAGGACATCGAAATAACCATATTTCAGGCCGTCAGCCGTTCTGTAATACAGAGTGACCCGGATCGGGAAATTATTTGACGTCATATCCTGGTTCAGCACCTTGAAATGAAGCTTCCCGTCAACCGCCTCGAACCCGTTATCCGCAAGATGCGCCGTATCTCTGTCCCAGGGCTGAAACACCCCCTCCCGGCCGCGCATCAATGGCGGATTGCCGGGCATTTGCACCACCACAAAACTGGCCTCTGGCGTATCTCCCTCCAGCGTCACGGATTTCTCCACCACGCCTGCTGCGACATTCTGCAACACAACCGGGGCAAGTTGCGCCCCATTGACCGACAATCCCTCAGCACTGGCCGCTGATACGACGGCCCACAGGGGTAGACCATATATGATTCGGGCGAGGTTCAAAAACCGGCGATTGCGCATGGTTCAATTCTTTCCATTTACTGCGAAGACGGCGCCGGCGACGGCGATATATCCGGCCGCATCATTCGCACCTCTTCTTTGGCCGTCATCCTTGGCCTGCCAGGCAGGTGGAAGTCATGGCAGGTGATACAGGTTGATGGCGTCTTGTTGTCCGCATCTTCTCCCCCGTGGCACTGTTTGCATACGGCGATTTTCGGCAGCAGCACATCGCTTGCTTTCGCCGAGTTCTCTGCGTCATGGCACGCGCCGCACTGGAGCATGTCCTGATGCGCCGAATGATCGAAACGGCCGCGCGGCAGCCAGTTCTTCGTCACCATCGCCGGAATCACCGACCAGTTCAGCGGCCCAGCCCCAGGGTTGTTGGAAACCACATGACAATTACCACACATTGTCTTGCCAAAGGATTGATCTGCAATACGCTGCGCCTGCTGATCGGCCCAGTCTTTGGGATTGGACCTTACCACCGGCGTGCTCTCCTCCCTTTGTCCCGGACGCCGGCGGAGAATCTCCGGTGGAGAGACGGCAGCATCATCCATCCCGCCATGCAATGCAAAATCACTATAGAATTCGCGAATCAGTATTTGCGCGTTGTCCACCTGTCCGTGGGGCAGCGCGCGGTCCGGGCGCCGGGGATCGAAAGCCAGACTATGGCAGCGTTCGCATTCACCCTCCATGCCGATAGGCAGGAATCCCGCCGCACCCCTGGGAAGATGATGGCAATTTGCGCATTCCAGCACCTCCTTCCCCTTGGGACCGCGTATGCCTTCCCTGGCCAAATGCTTTGCGTGCGGAAATTTCAGACCCGATTTTTCAACAAGCGCTTCCTTGTCGTCCAGACTGACCCTTCGCGTTGCCCCCTTCTTCGAATCGACGACAAGCTCCGGCCTGAATTCGGGATGGGCGGTATCGAAATTCCCCGCATTCCTGATGTCGGACTGCGGCAAAATGTTCTCTATCCTGTTGTGGCAATCCAGGCATAAAGCCTGCCGGGTTATTGTGAAGGACCGGTCGCCATTATGTTCCTGATGACAGCTTCCGCAGGACCTGGCGGAAAATTCTTTCAGCATTGTGGAATCCGCCAATTCCGGTTTGGCCGCGTCAAAGTGATGTTCCGTCCTTTCATGACAGGATAGGCATGCCCCATCCGTGACCCGAACGAACGCCTTTTGATGGCATGTGTTACACTGATCTGAAATGAAACGGTGCGGCGTCGAAATCTGCCCGCTGTTCCAGACCGTATCGATACGGAAGCCCGGCCGCTTGTCCGCAGCCTGTTCTTCGTGGCGGCTGAAGAAAAGAATTGGCGCGGCAAGGAAAATGCCTGCCGTCAGCAGAAAAAAAACCCAGGACCAGAGCCTGCGGCTAAGACCGTAATCGGCAAGACTAAGGGTGCTGCGCCTGGCAAGCCGGGCGTAATCATCACCCAGTGGACGGATCAGCTCTATTTCAATCGCGACGTCCTTATCTGGCGGCGGCTCCGTCAGGGTCACTTCAAAAGGACCGATGCC
>DMKG01000005.1:1071-8519 GCA_003454415.1 Alphaproteobacteria bacterium | reverse complement strand
CATGGCCCTCGCCCGAGCCCTGGCCGTCGAACCCTCCGTGCTGCTCCTCGACGAACCCTTCGGCGCCCTCGACGCCAAAGTCCGCAAGGAACTGCGCGACTGGCTCCGCCGACTCCACGACGAAGTCCACGTCACCACCGTCTTCGTCACCCATGACCAAGAAGAAGCACTCGAGGTCGCCGACGAGATCGTCGTCATCAACGAAGGACGCGTCGAACAGGTCGGCACCCCCGACCAGCTCTACGACACCCCAGCCAACGACTTCGTCATGAGCTTCCTCGGCCCCACCACCACCCTCCACGGACACGTCGTACGCCCCCACGACATCGACCTCCACCCCCTCGCACAGAAACCACAGCTCGGCGCCCACCACGGCACCGTCACACGCATCCAACGCGTCGGCTTCGAAGTCCGCGTCCACGTCGACATCGGCACCGACCAACCCGTCCTCGTGCAGCTCACCCGCACCCACCTCCGCGCCCTCCACATCAACCAGGGCGACCCCGTGTGGCTCACCACCGCACCGGGAACCGAAGCCTCCACAGCAGCCCACCACGCGGACGAACTCGTCGGAGGCCCAGTTCGGCAAACAGGTGTGATGTAGGTGGGCGAAGTGGTGGTACGAAGCGGGCCTTCCGTCGCCCTCCGCCCCGGCCACGCCGTAGACGGCCGATCCCTATGCCACTGGTTCACCCGCCCCGCATCTCACTCATTTGCCGAACCGTTCGGAGGCTTACCTCCTCACCACTGCGCCGACGACGCCGACGGTGTACAAGCAGACCCGTGTCGACTCGCCGGCACACTCCCAATCGGGCCGACCACGGCCTGACTCCGGCGCAGCCGCGAGGTGAGTTCACCCAGGAAGGCGCCGGCTATCGCCGCTTATCACGACGGATCGCGTGGTCACCGCCGAGCGTCGAGGCTCGTCCTATCAGCGGACCGAACGGACATGTGCGGCTCGACGGCGGCAGTGCAGATCCGGCATCCTTATCAGGGATGCGAAGCGACCTCCACCGCCCACGTCGGATCCTTGGCAGTTCGGGGGCCTCCTGTCGTCCGCGTCAGCACCGTCCGTCCCCCGATGCGGCCGGCGAGGCGGTCGGGGTCAGGCGGTGCGGCGTCGGGCGGGCTCGCTGGTGAGCTGGTTGAACAGTTGGATGGTTTCGGGGCTCATGGTGCCTTCTGGTTCGATGCCGTGGTCGGGGTCGGCGAGGACGTCGCGCAGTTCACGCCAGATCCGGTCGACCATTGGTCGTGATCCTGATGCGGCGGCGGCTCGCATGAGGAGCCGGTAGAGGCGTTCCTCGCCTGGTGCGGCAGTCAGTCCGGCTCGGGCGGCGCGTTCGGCGCCTCGGAGGTCGCCGGCGGCGAGGAGGATCTCGCCGAGCTCGTCGGCGACATCGATGACGGCGGTCTGGACGGCGGTGCGGGTCGGGGCGGTCCAGGCGTAATCGAGGCCGACGCCGGTGAACGGCTCGCCCCGGACGAGGGACAAGGCTTGGGCGAGCAACCCGGCGGCGGCGGTGGCGTCGTCGGTGGCGTCGGCGGTGGCGGCGGAGGTGGCGGCGGTGGCAGTGGTGGCGGCGGTAGTGGTGGCGGAGGCGGTAGCGGCGGCGGTAGCGGTGGCGGTAGCGGTGGCGGCAGAAGATGAGAAGGTGGTTATGAACGATGACAGATAAACAGCCTGGAAACCCCTCCCAGACGGACACGTCCGGCCTTGAACTGGACGATCCGCGTGGCGTTGGCCAGCGCAATTCAAGCGCAGCGAAAGAAGCGCCGGCCCCTCTCCAGACGGCCGCGCCATCCGGCCCGCAAACACCGCGTAACGCTAATGGCGCGCCTAAGGCGCGTATGGGTGACCGGCTGTTGCAGCTTGGCGCCATCACGCAGGATCAGCTTGATGTCGCCTTACGCGAAAAGGCCCGGGCGCCGGAAAAGATGGTTGGCAACATTCTGGTGGAATTGGGTTTTATCACGGATGAAATGCTGACTCGCCTGCTGGCGGAATCGACCGGACATGAATCCTTAAATATTCGCGATGCGCTGATTGACCCGGAAGCCGTCAAACGGGTGCCGCGCAATGTGGCCCTGCAATACCGTCTGCTGCCGGTTTCCATCAGCGATGAAAAGGCTGTAATCGCCATGGCGGATCCGTTTGACGTGCTGGCGATGGATCAGTTACGGCGTTATCTGCCGCGGGGGGTGCAGATCGAGCCGCGCGTATGTCCGGAAGACGACATCATCAATGCTATCGACCGCAATTTTGGTTATGACATGTCGGTCAGCGGCATCCTGCGCGAACTTGAAACCGGCGAATATGACGTAACCGCGCCTGCAGCGCGTGAAGGGTACACCCACCCTCTGGTTCGTCTGGTGGATGCGCTGATGCTGGACGCGGTAAAGCTTGGCGCCTCGGATATTCATTTTGAACCGGAAGAGCTTTTTGTGCGTCTGCGCTACCGGCTGGATGGGCGATTGCAGCAGGTGCGCACCATTCACAAGGAGCATTGGTCGGCCATGTCGCACCGGCTCAAGATCATCAGTGGAATGAATATCGCTGACCGTCTGCACCCCCAGGACGGGCGCCTTTCCATGCGCATTGGCAACCGGGAGATCGATTTTCGCGTTTCGGTCATGCCTACCACCGGGGGTGAGAATATCGTCCTGCGTATTCTGGACAAGGCGAAGGCCGTAGTTACGCTGGACCAGCTTGGATTTTCCGGCGTCAATCGCCGCCAGATAGACAGGATTCTGAAACGCCCCGAAGGCATCATCATCGTGACCGGCCCGACCGGCAGCGGCAAGACGACCACGCTTTACGCCATGCTGTCGGCTATCAGCAATCCCAATGTCAATATCATGACCCTTGAAGACCCTGTGGAATACGAACTGCCGATGGTGCGGCAAACCCAGATCCGGGAAAACCAGGGCTTAACCTTTGGTGAAGGCATCCGCAATATACTGCGTCAGGATCCTGACATCATCTTTATCGGCGAGGTGCGTGACAGTGAAACTGCACAGATGGCGCTGCGCGCCGCCATGACCGGACACCAGGTGTTCACCACGCTGCACACGAATGACGCGCTGGGCGCATTGCCGCGTCTTTATGATCTTGGCCTGGAGCCGGCCATGCTTTCGGGCAATATCATTGGCGTATTCGCCCAGCGCCTGGTTGGGCTCAACTGCGCCTCCTGCAAGAGGCCGCGACCTGCTACGGCCGATGAATGCCTCTTACTGGAAACTGAAGCGGACGCGCCGCCGCAAATATGGGAAGCGCCAGGTTGCGAGGCATGCCACCACAGCGGGATCAAAGGGCGCACCGCCATAGCCGAAGTCATTTACGTCGATGAAGAGCTGGATGAATTGATCGCCACGCGCGCGACCCGCACCGCCATGCGCGCCCATCTTCGTGAAAATGGCCAACGCAGTCTCGCGCAGGATGGAATCGAGCGGGTGCGCGATGGCAGCATTTCCCTCGCTTCCCTTGTGCGCGCCGCCGATCTGACCGCCCGCATGTGAAGCGTCATGCCTGATTACCGCTACCGCGCCATAAATCAGAACGGAAGGACCATCCGCGGAGCGGTATTCGCGGCAAATGAACAGGATTTGAACGGTCTGCTGCAGGCGGCCGGCCTGGATCTGATCGAATTCCGGGATATTTCCGAACAGCGTGTGATGAAGCTGTTTCAGTCACGGCCAAAGGGACGCGATTTGATCCAGATGAGCATACATTTCGAACAGCTTCAACGCGCGGGAATTCCTCTGCTCGAAAGCCTTGCCGAGGTGCGTGATGCGACGCAGACGCCAGGATTACGCGATGTGCTGACACAGATACACCGTGAGGTGAATGATGGAGCGGCCCTCAGCACGGCCTTTGCCGGACATCCGAAAATATTCGGAAATATTTTTCATTCCCTGATTTCAGCAGGAGAACAGACCGGACAGATGGCTGAGGCGTTTGCGCTTGTCACCAGCCATCTGAAATGGGCTGATGATATGGCGGTAAAGGTCAAGAAAGCGACGCGCTATCCCGCTATTCTTGCGGTAACCGTTACCGGCGTCGTTATTTTCATGATGAGTTTCGTGGTGCCGCAGATCACGCAATTGCTTTTGTCCAACGGGACCGAGCTTCCCTTCATGACCAAGGCGCTGATCGTGGCTTCCAACGCCATACGCGACTACTGGTATATGCTTCCCCTGCTGGCCATTGCCGCCATAGCCGGGATCGCCGCTGGCCGCCGCACAAGCCAGGAGTTCCGTTATACGACGGATTATTATCTGTTGCGCCTGCCGGTCATCGGGCAGGTTCTGAAAAAGATCGCCCTGGCGCGGTTCGCCTATATGTTCTCCACCATGTTCCGCAGCGGGATCGACCTGCTGGGTTGTCTGGAGGCTTCAAAACGTCTGGTTAATAACCTGGCGTTATCCGAAGCGCTTTCGCTTGTGCGCGAAGGCGTTCAATCCGGAATGAGCCTTGCCGCGGCCATGCGGTCGTCCGGCGAATTTCCCCCGCTCGTGCTGCGCATGATCAAGGTGGGAGAGGATTCCGGCAATATGTCGGATTCTTTGAACAATGTTGCGGAAATATATAACCGTGACGTGGACGAATCGGTGCAGGGACTGATTGCCCTGATAGAACCGGCGCTGACGGTAATCATGGGTGGGATCATGGCCTGGATCGCCATTGCCGTTTTCGGCCCCGTCTATGACAGCCTGGGCGCCATACAATAGGGCGGGAGCATGCCGTTGTTGCATGAAATGAAAAATCTCGCCAGAGGGCTGATGGCGTCGAAACGTTTTGTGCTGCTCATTGGCGACAAGGGCGCGATGATCGCCAGGCTTTCCGGAAACACGGTGCAGGCGCATCATTATCTTGATGCCGCCGAGGATGAAAACCTGCGGCGCGCAAAGGTGATTTTCGCGGCCGCACCCGATCTGCCTATCCTGGTTCTGTATGATGTATTGGGCCAATCCTATCGCCAGGAAAGGGTCCCAGCCGTGAGCCTGTTCGACCGTTCGAAGATCCTTGCCCGCAAACTGGAGACGATATTTCCCGGCGTTGAGATGAGGGGCGGCGTCAGGCTGGGGCCCACCCCCGGGGATCAGCGCGGAATTGCGTATCTTTTCGCCTCGCTCAATCCGTCGCCTGATCTCACCTCATGGATGAAGCTCCTGGAAGAAATCTCCAATCCCGTGAGCGACATGCGCTTGCTGCCTGCGGAATCCGTCAGTCTGCTGAAATGCCTGACGGAGCATAAGCATCAGGCCGGAGCGGCGCAAGGCGAATGGCGAATGCTGATCTCACAGCAACGCACTGGCGGGTTCCGCCAGATCGTCACACGCGATCACAAGCTGGCCATCACCAGAATGACGCCTGCCCCCGATACCCTCGATAAGCTTGATGAAATTGCTGAATTGCTGCGCAATGAAGTTGGCGCCACCATAGATTACATCACCCGGCTTGGATTCGATCGCGCACAGGGAATAGATGCGGTTTTCATAGGCCGCGAGGATGTGGGTTCAGCTATCGTCCGGGCGCAACCGCCGGTGCAGCGGTTGCGCGTTATAGCGCCGCAGGCTGCCGAACGGCAGGCAGGTCTGACAGGCGCACAGGATGATAGCGGGCACTTTGCGGATTTGTTACACGCAGCCTGGGGCAGCAGCCAGATTTTTTCCCCGCTTTCCGTCATGGCGCCGCCAAAGCGCCGCGAGCGGATGCTGGCGGTCGGGCAATCATGGGCGACCCGTCTGCTGGCGGCCATATCGGCCGCCGGTCTGATCTATGCCGGTATATTGGGTTTGGAATTGCAGGATGCGAAAACCGCATATCATGCAGTAGAGAGTGCAAGAGAGGAGATGCAGCAGGTTTATGATCAGCAGGTCAGCACTCTGGACAACGGGCCAGTCGCCATGGCGCGCATAAGGGATGTGCTCGATCTGAGACGTCAATTAGAGGCGGGAAACATAGATTTCGATGCGACTTACCAGGCGATTGAAGAAGCCCTGCCGGAAAATGTGCGGCTTCGCGCTGTCAGCATCGCCGTGGAGCCGCGCCCCGTTTCCCTGGTGGAGGGGAACCCATATGCCGCATCCGGCCAGGAGCGCACAGGGAATGAGTCCGTGAACGGAAAGATTATACTGTCGGTTGACTTGTCCGGATTCGTGAAGGCGTTACCGGCCATATCGGAAACGGAACGCCTGGCGGAGGCTTTACGCAAGGCGTTGCCTGATATGCGCGTCAGCATCCGGCGGCAGCCTTTGCAGATCCTGCCCGGCGATACGCTGGCGGTGAAATCCGGCGAGAATCTTCTCGCCTCGGCCGGCAATATGGAAAGCGCCGAAATAGAACTGAATGGCAAACTGAAATGACCGGCAACGCAGCCGCTATGGAGAGAATACAGAGGCGGCGCAACCGTTTCATCCTGACGCTTGGGGCGTTTCTCACTGTTTCGGCAGGGATTTTTGGTTATCTGCTGCCGCAGATTACCGGTTATCAGCAGTCAGCGCAGGACGCACAGAGCTCGATCGACGATCTCGAGGTCCGCATGCGCGAGGTGATGGCGCAGAAAGAAAGAAACGAGATCGGCAGGGAAAGATATGCGCAATACCAGCGGGAGGGTTTTCTGGGCATGCAGAACCGTCTGGCTGCCGCACGGATTCTGGAGGATCTGCGGCGCAGATACAGAATTTCCTCGCTGGATTATCAGATCGATCCGGTTTCCGTCGTGAATATCGCCCGCCAGCAGGACAGCAGTGAGCTGGAATTGGGCGAATCAAAAATCTCTCTGAGTCTGCGCGGCTTTCTTGATAGCGACCTGAAAGGGTTCATTACCGGCCTGATGCAGGAGATGCCGGGGCATATTACGGTTAGATCGGTGGAAATCTCCAAACTGGCCTCACCCGGTCCGCAGATGCTTTTGCGCATCAGCCGGGGCGAAGCCGCCGCGCTGGTCAGCGGTGAAGTGGAGGTCTCATGGCGTTCGCTGCACGACAGCAGCGCAGATGCGGCGCCATGATCATGAAAAAGAGATGCGCGGCAATTCTGCTGATCCTGTTCGCATTCCCGCTCCTGCGTTCGCCGGTGCATCAGGTCATGGCGAAAGAAGCTGAGCCTGTTTTCAGTGGATCTCTGCTGTTTTCCGGTTCTGAACGCCAGGCCATCGAACGCGCGCTTGCCGTTCGCCCCGGGGATGAAGAACAACAAGGCGCGCCAGGCGAGGCGAGGCCTGTTGCCGATTCCAGGCCCTTGTGGTCGGTCAGCCGTCTGCATCTGTCCGCCCTGATTTACACGGACCCGAACAACTGGACGTTATGGCTTGGCGGGCGTCAGGTGCGGCCGGGCAGTATCCCACCCTTTCTGCGTGACGTGCGGGTGTTTGCCGGTTATGCCGATATCAGCGTGCTGCCATTTCCGGGCGCCACGCTTGTCCCGATACGTCTGCGGGTGT
>DMKG01000005.1:512-849 GCA_003454415.1 Alphaproteobacteria bacterium | reverse complement strand
CCGGGCGCCACGCCTGTCCCGATACGTCTGCGGGTGCATCAGACCTTCCTGGCCAATCAGAGGCGAATTGTCGACGATGCGGGAAACACAAGATAAAGCGGATAAGGGCCGGACGGACCCCGGCGGGGGCCCGGCGCTGGATATTTCGGACCTGTCCGTCTCCCATGATGGAAAACCGGTGTTCGAGCATTTATCCCTGCGGCTGGAGTCCGGCGAAATTTTCGGACTTGTCGGGGTTAACGGCGCGGGAAAAACCTCCCTGATGAAAGCCATTGTGAACCTGCTGTCGCCGGATGCAGGCCAGATCCGGATTTACGGGGTTCCAAACCATTTGCCC
>DMKG01000005.1:0-234 GCA_003454415.1 Alphaproteobacteria bacterium | reverse complement strand
AAAGCCGCCGGTCCATTGCCTATCTTCCGGAAACCTTCCGTCCGCCTCCGAATCTGACCGGGGCGCAGTTTCTGCGTCTTGCCCTTGGTTTTCATAATATCGAATATGACCTGCGCGCGGCCAGCGAACTGGCGGTGGCGGCCGGTCTGGATCCGGCGGCGTTGAACGCACGGATCGCCAGCCTGTCAAAGGGGAATGGACAAAAAATCGGGCTTCTGTCCGGTTTTCTGACCA
>DMKG01000272.1:6244-8191 GCA_003454415.1 Alphaproteobacteria bacterium | reverse complement strand
GCGGTCGCGTAATTGGTCGGACCTTTCAGTTCTGAGTTGAGCTTGTAGGTCGCAGCGGCGATCGGGTTAAAGAGCCCTTCACTATTGCTTGAGGCTATGGCGGAAGCCGTGGATAATCCAGGGACGAACACCATACCCACTTCCGTAACCACGGTTCCCCCATCGGCGGACGCGAACTGCACCACCGGATTGGAGCCGAACAGCGCCATGGTTGAGGTTCCCTGCGCGGTGAATACGTCTTCGGTGGGAATCTTCAGATAACCATCCGCTCCTATATTGTTTGGATTGATCGCAGAAGACGTTACCAGCGGGATCAGTGGCGTAAGAGGGGCGCCATCAGGCCCGGCGTCCACATGCCGTACGAAAGCAACATCCGCCGGTCGGCCGGGAAGCACAGCCGACGCAAGTGGATTGACCGTAGAAATCTGCGGGTTGATCGAAACATATTCTCCCTGCGCCCCGGCGGCGTCCGCCGCCGCCTGCAGTCCCGGCGTACGGGTCAGCGCGGCAGTGGCTATGGTCCCTGGGGCCAGACCGAGCGCGGCTTCTTCGGCCCTGGCGACATCCGCAAAACTCAGTTGACCCGACCGCGCAACCGTCAGATTGGCGACCTGTGAATCGGCCGGATCGAAGCGTCCCGTAGGATCGGCGATCTGCTTTCCATTAAAGGCCGCTCCCGTACGGAAAGCGGTGGATCCGTCGACATCGTTGGCCAGAGCCTGCACTTCACTGCCGACATAGGACAGCGGCTGGTCGTGACGGTAGGTGGCCTCCGCCTGCAACGCCATATCACCCACTGTCGTGCTGAAGCTCAGCCCGATCAGTTTGATGTCCTCTGGATATTCCACCCGGTAGGTCTGGGAATTGCCAAGCAATGCGCCCAGAGTCCTTTCCGCTTGCGCGGCGTTGCCATTACGGAATCTGAGCAGATTGTTGCAGTTCGTTAAGCCGCCTGGAAGCGCAACATTAACCGAGGCCGTCGTACCAAGCGGGCTGGAATTCGCGGATCCCAGGCCCCGGGCCGCCAGCGCCGCGCCCGTAGGCGCCAATGCATTGCAGGCGTTCTGGAGTACGTCAAATGCGTCCGAAGCCAGTCTGAGCGGACCTGGCGTGGCGCCGAAGCCAGCGCCGGGGACGCCGCCATAGGCCTGTGTGGCCGGTGTGCCTGGAGGGGTGGCGAGGAAGCCTGACCCGATCGAGCGGGCCACGGCGGGATTGGACATGGAGATGTTCACAATCGGCAGTCTGGAATGATAGTTCAGGAAATACATGCCGAACTCGGTGCCGTTGTTCAGCTCCTCTGCGAAATAACGCAGGGCGAAACCAAACTCGCCGCCGTCATCGGCGTTCACGTCATTCTCCCGCTCGATGGAAACAGAGGGCACGTTGACGCCCTGGGGGGTATTCCATATCCGATCCGCATCCAGACCGGCAGAAATCGCAAAGGGATTGTACCTTGCATCGTCTCCGAAGTCGGAAATACCTGACCGCAGTGGCTGCGATCCGCGCCCGACAATGTCGGCGCTGCTGAAATAGGTGCCGGAGGGATCGGGGACGATATTATCGGCCTTGAACTGGTAGAAGCCTTCAAGGCTGAAATTATTGGGCAGGCCGATCGACGCCTTGGCGGCGAGAATCGGGGTGAAGAACTCTTTCACTTCCGAGCCCGGCTTGCGGGTGGCGGAGACATCGATGGGGTTGATGACGTTCAACCCGTTCTGGATGAAGGTGCTTTCGCCCCAGCTGATCACCTGGTTGCCGATGCGCACATCCAGCGGCATGCCGCCCACCTCGAAATTTCCGCCTACGAAATAGTCGAGCAGTTTGGCGTTCTGCGACACCTCGCTGCGCTGCGCGCTTTCCAATTCGCGGAAATCAGTGTTGTCGGCGACTGGATCGACAAAGGCGGTGCCGCGCACAAAGGCGTTGAAGTTCCGCCAGGTGGCG
>DMKG01000272.1:2064-5994 GCA_003454415.1 Alphaproteobacteria bacterium | reverse complement strand
CCCACTGATCATAGTTCAGATTGCCATCGTCACCGTTGACGCCGTAGGAGGATTTATAAATTCCCGTGGCGTCGCGAAAATCGCATCCTCCATTGGCCTGGCCGAGATTTTCGCAATCCCTCGGGCTCGTTCGGATCGACGCTCCCGCCGACAGCACCGTATCGATCGAGCCGCTGATTTCCCCAAAAGTGTATTCAATGGCGTTGGCGGGAACGGCTGTCGCCGCAAAAAACGCAAACAGGGAACCGCCCATGACAAGGCGGCTCCTTAACGCCCGCAATGCGGGCGCATTCATGTAAGTGGACACGCGTGCCTCCATCCTTGGTTTTGTATCAGCCCGCCGGCGGCGTTTGTTTTGTGCCGTCCTGACGAGCTTCATGCCTCAGATAGTAAAAGGCCAGCAGAGGAACCGGGTGTCAACCCTTAACGTGAAAGCTTATCCACTTAGGCGGCGACTATGGCATTTTTCCCACGCTCGCCACGCCATCAATTGTGTAATCGCTTTATAATGGATCAGCGCAGTTTCGCTTCCTTGAAAAATCGCGCCGCGCCCGCATGCAGCGGCGCGGAGATCCCGCCGCTGGCGAGACTGGATCTCTCGATACTGCCCAGACTCGGGTGCAGCTTGCGAATTTCCGGCAGATGCTCCGTGATGGTCCTGACGAGGGAATAGGCGTCCTTCTCCGCCAGCCTGGGAGTCGCCATCAGAACAACCCGGGTTCCGAGGCTGGGGATGTCCTCCTTGAGCCCGGTGTAACTTCCTGCCGGGATGGTGATGGCGGAATAATAGGGCTTCATCTTCAAAATTTTATCCCTGGCGCTCCCGCCTGCCGGAACAATCTTTAAAGAGCAGGTTTTCAGGGCCAACCTCACCTCCTTGTCGGGGATGAAACCCGCCAGCGCCAGAATGTCAATCTGACCCGCGCACAGCGCCTTTACCGCTTCGGCTTCCGGTAATTCCGAGGCCAGTCTGAATTTACCCAGATCCCACTCCATGGCGGACAGCACATCGTTCATTATGGCGCGGCGGGGGCTTCCGCTCTTTCCGATATCGATTCGCTTTCCCGGCAGATCTTTCATTTCCTTCACGTCACCCTGGGACCGGGCCAGCAGAACCAGCGGGGCGCCGCTCAGGGAAATCATCGCGCGCAAATCCTTGAACGCCTTATCGCCAGAGAATGGCGCAGCGTCGCCCGCATGGGCGTGATGCATCCAATCGGATTGCGCCAAAGCGACATTCACGCGGCCAGCGCGAAGCGCCTGCAAATTTTCCACCTGTCCCTTGCTGGTTTCGATGGCGCATCGCATATCTGCGCCCGCCTGATTCACTTCCGCGCAAATAGCCCCGCCCAATAGATAATACCCGCCCATAAAGGCCCCCGTCGCCATCACGGCCCGGTTGACTTCAGCGCTTCTGGCGGGCTGTGTCAGGGAGGCGAAACCGGCTCCAGACAGAAGAATCAAAAACACGAAAAACCTCCCGGCGCCTTTTACCTTTCGCATCCACCCTCCTGAAATCTGCAATACAGACAAAAAATGGTCTGTATTTTAGTAAAAAAATATACAACACACATAGGCGGCCGCCATATTTGTGATAGAACCTTGTTAAAGAACGCTTATATACTTATTCATTAGAGTAATGGTATTTCGCTTTACCGGCGCGCGAAAATAGTAAATTGATTTGGCGTATTGTCATGGATTACACGCAAAATCTATCACAGGAATTTCTGGAATTCGTCGAACAACAGCCGCATCAGTCGCTGCGGCAATTGCTTACCCGGGTTTTACAGAAATCACGTCTGCTGACCGGCGCCGAAGCCGGAACGATATTCCTTGTGCGCCGCAAACGTGGACGGGCGCTTCTGGAAGCGGTTAACACCCAGAATGACCGCGTCCGAGTGCGTCCTGCGGATTTTGTGGTGCCGGTCGATAATAAAACGATTTCAGGTTACGTCGCGCTGACCGGCGAGACCGTCATGATCGACGATGTCTACAGTATCAGCCCTGACGCGCCGTATTCCTTCAACCCCGCAAATGAAGCACGCCATTATCAGACCCATTCCATGCTGTGCTTTCCACTTAAAAATTATACTAATCAGGTCATCGGGGTGGCCCAGCTCATCAACCGGATCAAGCCACATACAGGGGAAGTGATTCCCTTTGACCCGCATTTGGCGGCGGTGGTGGCGCCCGTGGCGCGCGTCGTCGGCGCCAGCATCGAACGCGCGGACATGCTGGAGCAGATCCGGCAAAAGAATCAGACGCTGCAAAACCGAAACCGTCAGCTGGCGGAGCATCAGGCCCGCATCGCCACCCTGCAGGAACAGACGGAAGAAGCCTTCCTGCTGTCGGTGGGACTATTGGCGCGGGCTGCGGAAATTCATGACGAAGGCACCGGCAACCACATTATCCGCACCAATGAATACAGTTATTTCATCGCCCGGAATCTTGGACTGCCGCCCGGATTCTGTAATGAAATCCATTACAGCGCGCAATTGCACGATGTCGGAAAAATGAGCGTCGATCAGGCGGTTCTGAAGAAAAAAGGCAGGCTGGACGACGGGGAGCGCACGGAAATGGACCGCCATACCACCTATGGCCATCAGATTCTGAGAGATTCTCCCCGCCTGCAAATGGCCGCGGAAATCGCGCTCAATCATCACGAAAAATGGGCGGGCGGCGGTTATCCGGCCGGTCTTGCGGGAATCGACATTCCCATCTCGGCGCGCATCGTTCAGGTTGCCGACGTCTACGACGCCTTGCGCTCGGAACGCCCCTATAAACGGGGTTTCAGCCACGACGAGGCGCGAAACATTATTCTGAAAGGCGATGACCGGCTGGACCCCTTTGAACATTTCGACCCGCAACTCATCGAACTGTTCGCCGACCTTCATGAAGGTTTCGCGCGTATCTGGGATGATTTGCGGGATGAAGCCGAACCCGCGCCTGCCGTCAGCTCCTAAACGAGAATATCCAGCAGCGCGCCGCGCACTTCCTGTTCAATGCGCAACACCGCTATCGCGGTCTTGTAGTCCTGCTTTGCAGCGATCAGACCGGCGATTTCTTCCGCAAGGTTGACGGCTTCTTCATTTTGTCTTTCCTGTCGCGGCTTCTCAGTCCGGCTCACCCGCACGACGGGACCAGTGGCGGTGGATACCTGTTCCGCCCTCTGGGGCGCATAACCGGAGACGCCGGCGTTTGCAATATTTTCCGCGCGGACCGCGAATCGGGTTTCGGCGGCGCGCAGACCGGAAAGGGTTATATTCAGGGCGCTGGACATAATCAGAATCTAGAATCTCTGTCGAAAAAAACCAAGTTTGTTCGTCACTTTTTCAGAGAATAGCCGGACAAATCGGCGGCGCGGCGGTAGACGGAGACAAGATAAAAGCTCAAAAACATGCTTAACAGGAGCTCCTGCAATTCACTGGCCCGGATATCAAAGGGAAATGGCGGCACAGTTCCGAGGGCGGAAGCCACATCTTCGGGAATACGCACCAGAAAGGACAGGAGACCCACCACCATGCAACTGCTCGGGGGATAAATCCAGTAACGCCAGGATTGCGGCCCGCCCCGTTGAAGTCTGCCCCGCGCGACCAGCAGGGGAATGAAGAAGCCGCCAATCAGGGCCCATAGCCACAACAGAATCCGCGGCTTCTGATCGAACCAGCTGCTCATATTGTGCAGATTGGTCTCTCCCTGGTCATTCAGCGCGGCGATGGAATCAGGAGTAGCCCAGAAAAAATATTGCTGGCCCCAGCTGATTTCCTCTCCCGCGAAATAAAAGGCCCCCGCCGCATGCAAAAGAAACCAGGCCATGATCCAGCGGGCAGGCAGCGCATTCCGGTAACGCCAGAGCAGAATGCCGGAAAATATTGCAGGCAGCAGAAACAGGGGCGTCAGATTTTCCAGAACCCCCTGCTCGCCCTCGAT
>DMKG01000272.1:0-1874 GCA_003454415.1 Alphaproteobacteria bacterium | reverse complement strand
TACCTGCTCGCCCTCGATCCACTGAAGATAGAATTGAACATCCAGATACCGGATCAGATAAAAGACCGCCAGCAGGATAGGCGCGGACCAGAACCATAAAAATCGTGGAAGAAAATGCCGTTCTTCTCCTTCCATAGCGCCCCCGATCCTGCCCCGGTCAATTAACGCTTCTTTCAGCGCTTTCAGGCATTGTTGCCTCACGCCCCGACGATTTGCAACGTAATTAACCAAAGGCGGGATATGCCCGGGAAATTCACGATCCGCCGGTCTGTGGCCGTTTCATTCGCCGCCGCCCTGCTGCTGGCCAGCGGCCTGTCAGCGGTCAAGGCTGAACCTTCGGGCCATGCGGGCAACGCCACGGTCAAGGACATGATGCCGGTCGAACCGGGGTTTCTGTCCATTCCCGCCATGAACATACCGGTATTCAGGAATCATCAGAAAGCCGGCAGCCTGCTGGTGGTCGTCATCCTCGACATGACCAGCGGGGACGCCGTGCAAAAAGTCGAGGCCAATCAGTTACAACTCGCCTCCAGATACGCCGAAGCCCTGACCCGATGGGCGTCCGTATTCCAAAGCCCTTCCGCCCCCGCCAATGTATTCGCCATCAAGAACCGGTTGCAGGAAGTGACCAATGAAGTCATGGGACGCACGGACGTCACCGTATTGCTGCAAAAAGCGACGATGATGCGCAACAGCTGAGCGTCTATTGGGCGGCGGCCGGAAACAGCCCCGCTTTTGAGACCTGGGCGAACGTGGCGTGGCCGAGCGCCCCTTCCAGCCATTTGGCGACGCTGATGAATGCCGGAAGGTCGATGCCCGTGGCGATCCCCATCCGGTGCAGCATATAGACCAGATCCTCGCTGCCGATATTGCCGGTGGCCTTGGGGGCGAAGGGACAACCGCCAATTCCCGCGATGCTGGCGTCCAGCACGGCGACGCCCGCCTCGATCGCGGCGTAGGCGTTTGCGATGCCGGTATTGCGGGTATTGTGAAAATGGCACCGTAACCGCAGATTGGGGGCTACAGCGGCGGCGGCGGCGATCCGCGCCTTCACGCTGGCGGGATCGGCCACGCCGATCGTGTCGGCCAGGGCCAGTTCCACCACCCCCGCATCCGCCGCCTGCCGGGCAATGTCCGTCACCACAGCCAGATCGACCTCCCCCTCAAACGGACAGCCGAAGGCGGTGGCGATGGTCAGGCTGCAGGGCAGTTTCGCATCCCGCGCCCGCGCTGCGATGTCATGCATGGCGGCAAGAGTTTCGGCGCGCGGCGCGCCCTGATTGCGCTGATTGAACGTGTCCGAGGCGCAGACCACATAATTCACCTCATCCACCCGGGCCTCCACCGCGCGATCGAACCCTCGGGGATTGAGCGCAAGACCGATATAGCTGACCCCGGCCCGGCGCGGCACGGCGGCCATGACGGCTTCCGCTCCGGCCATGGCCGGCACCCGCTTCTCATTGACGAAACTCACCGCCTCGATCCGGTTGACCCCGGCATCGACCAGCCTGGTGATGAATTCAACCTTGGCGTCCACATCCAGAATGGAGGGGTCGTTCTGCAACCCGTCGCGCGGGCCGACCTCCACCACTTGCACCCGGGTGATTTTATTCTGCATGCCGCTTCCTTTGCCTCATTCAAGGTATTAATCTAGCGCAAACTGACAGCGGAGGAAACCAAATGACCAGCGATCCCGGCTACAAATATATCATCACCGACAGGCCGCCTGGAACGGAATATATCCACCGCATCACCCTGAACCGGCCGGAGGCGCGCAACGCCCTGAGCAACGCGCTGCGGGGCGAGCTGTTCGACGCGCTGACCCGCGCCGACCAGGACCCGGAAGTGCGGGTGATGATCATCCGCGGCAATGA
>DMKG01000268.1:534-2668 GCA_003454415.1 Alphaproteobacteria bacterium | reverse complement strand
GCATCCTGTCCGACCCCCGCGAGCTGGCGGCGAAGGTTCGGGCGCTGGCGCCCGACGTGATCGTCAGCGGCAATGTGGGCTGTCAGACGCAGATCGCCACGGCCAGCGCCATTCCGGTGCTGCACTGGATTGAACTGCTCGACTGGGCCTATGGCGGGCCGCCGCCATGTCCGACGCCAAGCTGATCTGTCCGGGATTGGGGCCTGGTTTTTGGCCCCCTTCGCGCGACGACAATGCCGAATTCCCGGCGGATCTCCCCGAGAGGCGCGTCGAGATAGGTTTCGAATCCCTCCCAGGGCCATCGTCTGCGTTGCCGCAGACAGCGGAAAAGGGTGCGCGGGGTGATATAGACAGAGCAGAGAACGGACAGCAGAATATCGGCGCCGCGCAGACTTCTGTAGATCTGAAAGGATTCATGAAGCCGGTAGCCCTTCAGAACGCGCAATCCCGCCGTAGAGCCGTAGAGACTCGACAGCTTGACGATGGCCTCGTCATTCAGGGCGTTCGCGCATCCGTACACCACATGAATCACATCGTGACATCTGAAAAACTCCATCGCCTCCGCGGACATGTCCCGATCACGGGTCCCCCCGGGATTGCTTGCGTGATATTCGGCCAAGCCCTCTGCGAGCGTCTGTTGCGTCTCCTGGAATTCAAACGCATGTCTGCGCCGGGGGGGCGATTTCTTCCATCCAAAAGGCGACAGGCGGGACCTCCGTTCGGGTAAAGACTCTGCGCAGGGCAGGTCGCGGACCGAGTCTACACCCGGTCCCCACAGACCGCGAAAAGTTTCAGCGAACGGACCTGCGGCTGCACCTGGGGGGCGTCCGCCCGGCTTCTCCGCCCAGGACGGTTGATCTTCTCCCTCTCCTTGCCGCAAGATGCGGAGAACAGGAACTGACTTCCGGGAGAAAAGCCATGTCAGAGGCGCATTCCATCGCACGCCAGGAAACGGAATATCTGTTTGACGCGGACAGCCATGTGATGGAGCCGCCCGATCTGTGGGACAATTACCTTGATCCCGCCTTCCGCGACCGCGGCATCCGCATTCTTCCGGACGCGAACGGCATTGACCAGCTATGGGTGGATGGCGAAGTGGTGATGCCCAACCGGCTGTCGGCGATAGGCGGGGTGGGGATGGACACATCGCAACTGTTCGACGCCGGAGGCAAGCTGACTTACATGGACGGCGCGCCCCCCGCCAGCATGTTCGGGCCGGAACGGCTCAAGCTGTTCGACGAATGGGGGGTCGCCGGCGGGCTGGTGCTGCCGACGGTAGGCATTCTGTGGGACAAGGACGACGCGCCGCTGGCGAACGCCTATTGCCGCGCCTATAATGACTGGGTGTATGATTTTCAGGCGGCCGACCCCAACCGGCTGATCGCCGCCGCGCATCTCAATCTGCGCGACATTCCGAACGCCATAAAGGAGCTGGACCGCCGCCTGAAACAGGGATTCAGGGGCGTTTTCCTGCCGCCCGAACGGGTGGACGGAAAGGGTTTCGCCGATCCGCATTTCGATCCGCTCTGGGCCTTCGTGGAAGAAGCCGGCGTGCCGCTGCTGCCCCATGTCATAGTCCGTACACGGCGGATCGTCACCGGCTTTGCGGGCGACTGGTATTCGCGCGGAAGGCTGAACCTCACCTTTTCCTTCGGCATGGGCGGCGCATCACAACTGATGCCGGCCATCGCCGCCATGGTGGTGGACGGGCTGTTCGACAAGTTTCCGCGCCTCAAGGTGGCCAGCATCGAGGCTGGGGCGGGCTGGGCCGCCTATGTCATGGACCGGCTGGATGAAAAATACAAACGGTTCAAATGGCAGGCCCCTTTGAAACTGGACCTGCCCAGTGATTATTTCCGCCGCAATCTGTGGTTCTGCGCCGAGCCGGAAGAGCGCACCATCGGCGCGATGCTGGAACTCGTGGGGGAGGACCGTATTTTATGGGGATCGGATTATCCCCATGTGGATTCCTATCTGGAAGCCGCGCAACAGATCCGCCGCAGCGTCGCCGGTTTATCCAAAGCGCGCCAGCGCGCGGTATTGGGGGAAAACGCCCGTAAGCTGTTCGGTCTGCGGTGAGGGGGCGCGCCGGCTCTTATTCCGGCGTCTTTACCTGCCATCGCATGCCGCCCAT
>DMKG01000268.1:0-286 GCA_003454415.1 Alphaproteobacteria bacterium | reverse complement strand
CGCCGGCGGGCATGAGCATATCCGCCTTCTGTTTCTGCTCCGCGCCGAGTGCGGCGTATAACGCCTCTGCGGCGGGGCGGATTTTCTTCACCGCCTGAAGATGCGCGTCTATTCTCGCCTCGCTATCGGCAAGCCGCTGCAGCCAGCCGCGCCGGTCCGTTCCAGGCGCCGCCTTCATTGGAATGGAGGACATATGTTTATGGTGCTGCTGTATGGCCTGCTTTAACGCGCCGGCATAGGCATTCCAGACCGCCTCCTGCTCACCGGTAATGTTCAGTTCCGCCTT
>DMKG01000122.1:3218-8339 GCA_003454415.1 Alphaproteobacteria bacterium | reverse complement strand
CGTATTTCAGAACGATATTTGTGGTTGTCACCGGACGGCATGCGCCGCAGGCGCTAATGGATATCGCCGACACCGTCACCCATATGCAGATGGTGAAACACGCCTTCGAAGCGGGAATACGCGCGCAGAAGGGCGTGGAATTGTGAATACCCCATCCCGGCGCCCGGCGCTGATGCTTTTCGTCCCCGCGCCGGATAAGGGCGCGGATAACGAGGCGGCGTACCTGACCGCCTCCTGTATCCATCTCAATTTCCCCTCCAATTCCTGGGCGGCCGCCAGGCTGTTTCCGCAATGAGCCGTTATCCCTGCCGGATCGTCTGTTTGACGGAAGAAACCACAGAGACCCTGTATCTTCTGGGAGAGCAGGAAAGAATTGCGGGCATATCCGGCTATACGGTTAGGCCGCCGCGGGCGCGCAGGGAAAAGCCGAAAATCTCCGCATTCATCAGTGCGAAGACTGACGCCATCCTTGCGCTTGAACCCGATCTGGTTCTGGGCTTTTCCGATTTGCAGGCGGACATTGCGCGCGATCTCGTGCGCGCCGGCCTGAATGTGCATATCTTCAACCAGCGCACGGTGCAGGGCATTCTGGACATGATCTCTTTGCTCGGGGCCATGGTGGGCGCATCCGCCAAAGCCGAAACGCTTGTGATGCAATACCAGGAAAATCTGGACAGGATACGCAACCGCGCGGGATCCTATAATATCCGTCCACGGGTTTATTTCGAGGAATGGCCGGATCCGGTGATTTCCGGCATCGGCTGGGTATCTGAACTGGTGGAAATCGCCGGAGGCGTGGATTGCTTTGGAGAGCTTTCGGCGGCGCCCCTGGCCAAAGACCGCATTATCGCCAATACGGATGAAATCATCCGCCGTCAGCCGGATATCATGATCGGTTCCTGGTGCGGCAGAAAATTCCAGCCAAAACAGGTGCGCCAGCGGCCAGGCTGGGACGCCATACCGGCAGTGCGGGACGGCGCGCTGTTTGAAATCAAATCTCCCGAAATCCTGCAGCCGGGCCCGGCCGCACTGACGGACGGACTGGCGGCCCTTGACAGGATCATCAGCGGCTGGGTGGAAAAACGATGACGGCCCGCACGTTGATGGTGCAGGGAACGACATCGGACGCGGGCAAGACCACGCTGGTGGCGGGCCTTGGCCGGGTGATGGCGCGGCGCGGCGTCCGCGTCGCCCCGTTCAAGCCGCAGAACATGGCCCTGAACAGCGCCGTCACGTCAGATGGGGGCGAAATCGGCCGCGCGCAGGCGGTGCAGGCGCAGGCCTGTTATCTTGATCCGCATACGGATATGAATCCGGTCCTCCTGAAGCCCAACAGCGACACGGGCGCCCAGGTCATCGTGCATGGCCGTGCGCTGCGCAATATGGAGGCGGGCGCCTATCAGGATTACAAGCAGATCGCCATGCGGGCGGTGCTGGAATCCCATGCGCGTTTGCGCGCGCAATATGACCTGATTCTGGCGGAAGGCGCGGGCTCGCCAGCCGAAATCAATCTGCGCGCCGGAGATGTCGCCAATATGGGATTCGCCGAAGCGGTGGATTGCCCGGTTATTCTGATCGCCGATATCGACCGCGGCGGCGTGTTCGCGCATCTGGTGGGAACGCTGGCGCTGCTGAGCGAAAGCGAACAGGCGCGTGTCAGGGGGTTTGTCATCAACCGGTTTCGCGGCGACATCCGGCTGCTGGAGCCGGGTTTACGATGGCTCGAAGCCCGCACGGGCAAACCGGTGATCGGGGTGCTGCCCTATCTGCAGGGGTTTCATCTGGAGGCCGAAGACGCGCTGCCACGGGACAGAACTGCTTCAGGCCGGGGCCTGTGCGTCATCGCGCCCGCGCTGCCCCGCATCAGCAACGCGACGGATTTTGACCCGCTGCGGCTGCACCCGCAGGTGGATTTCCACTATTGCGGACCGGGGGAAACGCCGCCTCCGGCGGATCTGATCATTCTGCCCGGATCGAAATCCGTGCGGGACGACCTTGCCTGGCTGCGGGCGACGGGCTGGGATCAGACGATCCGGCGTCATCTGCGTTATGGCGGCAGGCTGATGGGCATTTGCGGCGGACATCAGATGCTGGGAATGCGCATTGACGATCCCCATGGGATTGAAGGGCCGCCCGGCGGCAGCGCTGGGCTCGGTTATTTCGACATGCAGACCGTGCTGGCCCCGGAGAAGCAGCTGCATCGGGTGGAAGGCAGGCTGTCGCTGGAAGCGGCGCCGGTAACGGGTTATGAAATTCACGCAGGCGTTACGGTAGGCGCGGCCCTGAGGCGGCCCGCCCTGCATCTGAACGGCCGTGACGATGGCGCGCGGTCGGAAGACGATCAGATCTTGGGAACCTATCTGCACGGGATTTTCGAATCTTCCGCCGGATGCGACGCCCTGCTGCGCTGGGCGGGGCTGGCGCAGCCGGAAAGCCCTGACTATATTATGCGGCGCGATCAGGAAATTTCACGACTGGCGGACATGCTGGAAACGCATCTGGATCTGCGCATCCTGGCGGATCTGACCGGAATCCTAGTGTCACCAGCAGCAGGGGGTAGAAATGGCGCAATGGCTTGAGGATATAGAACTGGGCAACCGTATCGATCTCGGGCCCTGGGTGATGGATGAGGCGGAGATGATCGCCTTCGCGCGCAAATATGATCCGCAGCCCCTGCATATCGACCCCGCCGCTGCGGCCCTTTCCCCCCATGGCGGCGTCATTGCGAGCGGCTGGTTCATTGTCGCCTGCTGGATGCGGGCGATGATCCGGCAGCGCATGGAACAGACAGCGAAGTATGAAAAGCCGGAAAGTGATTCCGCCGGAAATGGGCCAAAACCGCAAAACGGCCCTTCACCGGGATTTCTCGACATGCAGTGGCCCACCCCGGTGCGTCCGGGCGACATCCTGACTTTCACCGCCACAACGGCGGAAAAAATCCTGATGAAAAGCCGTCCCCAATGGGGCATCATCCGAAGCGCCAATGAAGGATTCAACCAGAAAGGGGAACAGGTACTGCGTTTTACCGGCCAGGGCATGGTGATGCGCAGACCACAATAGCACCGGAACAGCAAGGGAGAAAATCACGATGGCGCATCTGGGCAAGATGATTTCACTCAAAAGCGGCGATGGCGCGGCGATCGATTATTATCATGTGGAGGCGCAGGGCCCACGCAAGGGCGGGCTGGTCTGCGTGATGGAAATTTTCGGCGTCACCGATCACATCAAGGATGTCTGCGACGCCTGGGCGAAAGAGGGGCTGGAAGTGGTGTCCCCTGCGCTTTACGACCGGCAGGAAAAGAATTTCCAGGCGACCTATTCCCAGGAAGACGTGCAGAAAGGCCTTGCCCTGCGGGCGAAGAACAGCATGGAAAACTGCATCATGGATGTGCAGACCGGCATTGATTTCCTGAAATCCCGAAATGCGGGTCCGGTGCATGTCACCGGTTATTGCTATGGCGGCTCAATCGCCTGGGTGGCGGCCTGCCGCTGTGACGGCCTCGCCTCATCAGCGGGATATTATGGCGGCATGATCGGCGATCATATCGATGAAAAGCCGAAATGCCCCACCATTCTGCATTTCGGCGAACACGATAAATCCATCCCCATGACTCTGGTGCGCAAGATCGAGGCGGCCCATCCGGACGTCAAGGTCTATGTCTATGACGCCGGGCATGGCTTTCAGTCCGACCGGCGCACGGACTATAACGAATCTTGCGCCAAACTCGCCAAACAGCGGTCTCTGGAACTGTTTGCGGCAAGCCGGTGACGGTTTGCCGGAACCAGAACAGCAGGGATGTCCACATGACAGCCGGAGAAGAGAGACTGGGAGCCGTCGGCGGCTTGTTCCGTTATCCGGTCAAATCCCTCTGCGGAGAGGGGCTGGAAGCCGCCGATCTGACGGCGGCGGGCGTAAGCGGCGACCGGCAGTGGGCGTTCTGGGATGTGGCGCGGAAAGAAATCAGCAATGCCAAGCGCAGCCCGCCGCTTCTGCAGATTGCAGCCCAGTCCCTCGAAAACGGGCATGCGCTATTGCGGCTTCCCGATGGCAGTTCGGTTCATACTGGCGCGCCGGATTGCGCCCATACGGTTTCAGGTTTCCTCGGCAGGGAAGTGAAGCTTTATGGACTGCGCCCGGCAAGCGAGAAGGCGCATTTCGCCCGTGAAAGGATCGCGCCGGAAAAACGCGAAGCGCAAATGCGGGAAGTGCTCGGACTGCTGGCGGATGAACCGCTGCCCGATTTTTCAAAATTGCCCCGCGAGGCTCTGCTGCATACGACCGTGCCCGGCACCTATTTCGACGCCGCGCCGCTTCACGTCATTCTGGCGTCGGAACTCAAGCGCCTGCAGGAGAGCCTGTCCGATACGGTGGTGAACGCCCTGCGCTTCCGCCCCAATATCGTCATCGATGACCGGGCGGCGCCTCATTCATCGGAAAGCCTGATCGGCGCAACGCTGCAAATGGGAACCGCCAGGATTAAACTCGACTACCTGACGCCGCGCTGTTCAATGACCACTCATGCCCAGGAAGGGCTGGCGAAAGCGCCGCAAATCATGCGCAGGCTGGTGCAGGACTGGAAGCACGATTTCGGCCTGTATGGCGGCGTCATACAGGAAGGATGCATCCGCAGAGGGGATCCCGTCAGCCGTGCCGCAGCCGCGTGACTTCCCCTGGATTTACCGCTGCATTCACCGCTTGTCTGACGGGTTTGAAATTGCGGCGCTGCATGCGCCAGCCGCATAAGGCAACTTCACATCCACCCCCATCGCAATCCTATAGCCGCCAGCGCCCTTCAGGAATCTGAACCTCGTTCGTCCCGGCGGAGGCGTGTGACGAAATTCAGATTCGGGTCAGAGCGCTGCGGCTAAAGCAGCTCGATGCTCTCGGCCTGAGGGCCTTTCTGACCCTGACTGATGCCGACCTTCACCCGCTGTCCTTCCGGCAGGGCGTTGATCCCTGCGCGCTCCACTACCGAGATGTGCAGGAAAATATCCTTGCCGCCGGTGTCAGGCTGCACGAAACCGAATCCCTTGGCCGGATTGAACCACTTCACGATCCCCTCCATGGAGCCCGTGATCTGGCCGCCGCCCCGGGATGCGCCGCCGCCGCCGCCACCTCCG
>DMKG01000122.1:2781-2928 GCA_003454415.1 Alphaproteobacteria bacterium | reverse complement strand
CCGCCGCCGCCACCTCCGCCGCCGCCCTGTGACGGCGCCGGCCTTGGGCCTTCCTTCACAGAGAAGATCTGTTCGATCTGCGGCCCCTTGCGCCCCTGTCCCACCTCGCATTCAATCGAGGTGCCTTCACCCAGACTGGCGTAACCC
>DMKG01000122.1:0-2541 GCA_003454415.1 Alphaproteobacteria bacterium | reverse complement strand
GTGCCCTCACCCAGACTGGCGTAACCCGCGCGCTCAACCACCGAGATATGAAGGAAAGCGTCAGGGGTGCCGTCATCAAAGGTAACAAAACCAAATCCCTTGGCGGGATTGAACCATTTAACCGTCGCATGCGTCATTCGAAAGAAACCCGGAATAAAGTTGTTGTCCCCTACAGTAATAGTATTTTCTGCGCCAAGCATAGTTTTTTTTATAATGCGAAACCGCCATCCTGATTTTTATAGTTCATTAGAAATTCATCGCCCAGGGCGCGCCGGATTGAAGGAAATTACTAGATGAAGGGGCGCATCAACAAGAAATGCGCGACTCCGCGCGGTGACGCCAGGCGGGGGGAGGATTGAACCCCGTGATCCCGCATTCTCCGTTTCCTATCTTCACATCATTCCGGGGGTGGATAGGGGTCATCCATGTCCGGACCGCCTTTCTTGACATCCGCATCATTCTGCCGGACCGATAGCGCGCGACTGGCCGGAAGGTGGATGGTGGCGGTCGTCCCTCTGCCGGGCGCGCTTTCGACAATAAGTTGTCCCTGGTGAATTTCCGCAATGCGTTTCACGATGGAAAGCCCCAGCCCGGTTCCTTCAAACCGGCGCGCATGACCCATATCCACCTGCATGAAGGGCTGGCCGATACGCGCAATATCCGCCTGCTGCATGCCCATCCCGGTGTCATTCACAAAAAGATTGACCCCGCCGCCCCCGGTTCGCCGCGCGCCGATGCTGACGGCTCCACCTTGCGGGGTGAACTTAATGGCGTTGGAAACAAGATTGAGGGTCGCCTGAAGCAGCAGCCGTCTGTCCACGCTGAGAATGGGAAGGTCCGAGGCTATTTCCTCCTTCAGCACCACGCCGGCATTCGCGGCGCGGACGCGAATCATGCGCTGGGTGGAGTGGATCACGTCAGCGATCTCTACGGGTTCCTCATCTGGCTGAACTCCACCCATATCGAGCCGGGAGATATCCAGAATATCGTTGATGATATTCAGGAGATGCTTTCCACTGTCACAGATGTCCTGCGCATATTCCTGACATTTTGCCGTATCGAGCCGTAATGCAGCCTGGTTAAGCAGCATTTCAGAAAAGCCGATGATGGCGTTCAGTGGCGTGCGCAGTTCATGGCTCATATTGGCGAGGAACCGGGATTTGGTTTCATTCGCCCTTTCTGCGGCGATTTTTGATCTGATCAGTTCTTCACGCGCGGCATTCTGACGGGAGACATCGCGCAAATGCACGGCAAAGATTGCTCCTTTGGCCCCCGCCAGTTTTGAGAGCGAAACTTCAACTGGAAATTCCTCTCCGTTTTTCCGCAGACCGAGAATTTCTCCCTGCTCATTCATTGTCAGCCTGGTCCCGGATGATGCGCCAAATACCGGAACATGCCGCGCATGCGCCTGTCGCGCGGGGGTCAGGCGTTCGACCAAACTTCCAATCACCTCCTCTGCCCGATAACCGAAGATGACTTCCGCGCCCGCGCTGAATTCCCGGATAACGCCTCTGTCATCGGTGACGATGATCGCTTCGGGCGAGGCTTTCAGCAGGGCCGCCAGGGTCGCCTGGCTTTCATGCAGGGCGTCCTCTGTATTCTTGCGGGCGGTGATGTCCTGCACCGTGCCCAGTGAACGCAATGGCCTTCCCTCGCCGTCATATTCCGTCTCGCAGCGTTCCTGCACCCATTTGATCCGGCCATCCGCCATCATCAGACGGTGGATGATCTCGTAAGATGTCTTGCTGGCGAGAGAGGCTTGATAACCCTTATGGACGATTTCCCGGTCGTCAGGATGAACGCCGTCTAGAAAGGCCTGATAGGTGGCGCCAAATTTTTCCGGGTCGATTTCAAAGATGCGGTAGATCTCATCCGACCAGACCAGCGTGTCCGTGATCAGATCAAGCTCCCAGGATCCGATCTGCGCTACCCGCTGCGCCTCATTCAGACGCCGCGCCAGTTCCTGCAGGGATTCGCCGGTCTGACGTTTACCGGTCATGCAGGCCGCCACTGCCGGATACGGGTGACAGGCGCTTGAGGCGCAGCAAAGACAGAGTGAACTCGGAATATGAGAAATGAGCCCGCTGGGTCAACGAAGAATATTTCGACACGGCTCCCACCAGTTTTCTCCCCGCGATGCCGTTTTTCATGGACTTTACTGTATTAGAATATCCTTAATCTGACTTTTCAGATTGTCCGGCCTGCTGTGACGCCACAGAAGCCGCAGGCCGCGATTCAGGCGTAATTCAGGGAAATATTTACGAGATCTCCCTGGTCCACTATGGGCATGGTTGATTAACGAAAAATTAACGCTGGCGGAATTTTTCATCATAAAGCCTCTGCAAACACAGCCAGCCGTCACAGATCCTCCCATCTTCCCGCTTCCGGCCACGACGGACCGCAGGCTGTGTGCGCAAAATTTTTCGTGGTATAAGCGGATCGAAGAAACAGGAGCATCATCATGGCTTACGAAAATATCATCGTTGAAACCCATGGCCGTGTGGGTTTGATCCGGCTTAACCGGCCGCAGGCGCTGAATGC
>DMKG01000044.1:1389-9222 GCA_003454415.1 Alphaproteobacteria bacterium | reverse complement strand
GAATTCGCGCAGGTGGCTTCCGCGCTGAACAGCAGCGCGGAAAAGGTGCGCGCCCGCGCCCATGCGCTGGAGGAAAGCAATCCCATGCTGGGGCATCGCGGCTCCCGCCTGGGAATCTCCTATCCTGAAATCTATGAAATGCAGGCGCGGGCAATTTTCGAGGCTGCTGTCCAGGTGAAGAAATCTTCCGGCGAGGATGTGCATCCGGAAATCATGCTGCCGCTGATAGCGACGGGCAAGGAGCTGTCGATCCTGAAGGCGCGCATCGACGCCATGGCCAGAGAGGTGAGCGGGGAAACCGGCGAGAAGCTGGAGTATCAGATTGGGACCATGATCGAATTGCCGCGCGCCGCGCTTCGGGCCGGTGAAATCGCAGAACAAGCCGAGTTTTTCAGTTTCGGCACCAATGATCTGACCCAGACCACTTATGGCGTCAGCCGCGATGATTCCGGCTCGTTCCTGAAAGATTATCTGAAGGCGGGAATTTTCAGCGAGGATCCTTTCGCCAGTCTCGATCAGGAGGGAGTGGGCGAGCTCATCCGCATCGCCGCGGAGCGTGGCCGGCGGCAAAGGCCCGGACTGAAACTGGGGATTTGCGGGGAGCATGGCGGCGATCCGGCATCGGTCATCTTCTGCCATGAGGTGGGGCTGGATTATGTCTCCTGTTCGCCTTTCCGGGTGCCGGTCGCCCGGCTTGCGGCGGCCCATGCCGCACTAGCTGAAAAAGATGGCGGCCGCTGATATTCCGGCTTTTGACGGGCTTCGTGGCGGTGGAAAGCAGGCCATGGCCCGGGCCCTGGCGGCGGTCGAGAAATATCCGGAAGAACCGGCGGTCATCGGGCTTCTCGATGCGGCCTGGAAAGCGGCCCGCGCCCATGTGATTGGCCTGACGGGTCCGCCGGGAGTGGGGAAATCCACCCTGATCAATGCGCTGGTTCAAATCTGGCGTTCAAGGGGGCTGAGCGTCGGGGTGATTGCAGTCGACCCTACGTCGCGCAAGACTGGGGGTGCGCTGCTGGGGGACCGCACACGCCTGAATATCGATCCCGAAGATGATCAGGTTTTCGTGCGGTCCATGGCTGCGCGCGCGCGGCTTGGCGGGCTTGCGGCGCTCACCATTCCCGCAATGGTGCTGATGCGCGCCGTCTTTGACATCGTGTTGATCGAAACCGTGGGCATCGGCCAGTCGGAAACCGATGTCGCCAATGTGTGCGATACGGTGATCTTCTGTGTGCAGCCGGGTTCAGGGGACAGTCTGCAATTCATGAAGGCGGGGATCATGGAAGTGCCGCATATCGCCGTGGTGACGAAATCCGATCTGACGGCCGCCGCCCGTCGCGCCCGGGCGGATATCGAAGGCGCGCTGGGTCTTGCTGAATCCCCTGCAGGCGCATGGACCGTGCCGGTAATGCTGCTCAGCGCGGCGCGCAGGGAAGGGGTGGAAGCGCTGGCGGACGCCATCGAGCGCCATCGCCTGTGGCTTGCCGGAACCGGCGAAGGCGGGCGCATGCGCGCCCTGCAGGCGCGTCATTGGCTGGAAGATAGTGTGCGTGAGCAGTTCGGCCTGCGCGGGCTCCAGCGTGCAAAGCAGGCTCTGTCTGCGCCCTCGGGCTTGTCGCCTTTCAGGCGTGCGGCGGATATCAGCAAATCCCTGGAAAGCAGGGACTGAACTGGGGCGCGCTGCCTAAAAAAAGGGCGCGCCGCCCTGCTCTGATGCATTATGCGCCACCGCCACCGCCATTGAACCCGTTCTTTCAGGGTTCAGGCCGAAATTTCGTTTTGCAGAAGTGGTATAGGAATTGCTTCATCATACCTGCGTCTAGGGTTCCGGTGCGCCGTGCGCGCATGCTGGTCCGAGAGACGCAACCCGGCATATGGCCGGATACACGGCGGGACAAAAGCCCGGGAGGTTTCACGCGGCAATGGGCGTTACGCCCGATGCCCGGCGCCCGGGCGGCTTTTCGCATTTCCCCTGACGCCATGAAACCGTGGGCCCGGCCTGCCAGATTGCAAGGCAATGAGGGAGTAACTGCGTGATGTCAGGAATTTTCAGAAAATGCGCGTCGCTGCTGCTGGCGGCGGTCATGCTTGTGGCGGTCAATGCCGGCCCGGCTTCGGCGGAGCAGAAAACCAGTTTCAAGGTTTGCTGGTCGATCTATGTGGGATGGATGCCCTGGGGTTATCTTCAGGATTCCGGCATCATGAAGAACTGGGCGAAGAAATACGGCATCGATGTCGAGATCGTGCAGATCAACGATTATGTTGAATCCATCAACCAGTATACCGCAGGTGGATTTGACGGCTGCGCCATGACCAATATGGACGCGCTGACGATTCCGGCCGTTGGCGGCGTTGACAGTACGGCGCTGATCGCGGGCGACTTCTCCAATGGCAATGATGGTATCGTGGTGAAGAAGGGAGAAGGGGTCGCCGGATTGAAAGGCCAGAAAATCAATCTGGTGGAACTGTCGGTGTCGCATTATCTGCTGGCCCGCGCGCTGGAAAAAAACGGGCTGACGGAAAAGGATGTGACGCTGGTCAATACTTCCGACGCGGATATCGTTGGGGCGTTCACCGGATCCGAAGAGGTAAGCGCGGTGGTGACATGGAACCCGCAACTGTCCGAGGTGGCGGCGGCGCCTGGCGCCGTGAAGATATTCGATTCCTCCCAAATTCCCGGAGAAATCATCGACCTTATGGTGGTGAACACCCAGACCCTTGCGGATAACCCCGCATTCGGCAAGGCGCTGACGGGCGCCTGGTATGAAGTCATGGACAAGATGAAGAAAGATCCAGCCATTCGCGCGGAAATGGCGAAGGCGGCGGGAACCGATGCGGCCGGGTTTGAGGCGCAGCTCGCCACGACGCGCATGATGTATCTGCCAGGCGAGGGCGTGGCGTTCGCCACGGGCGCCAAGATCAAAACCACTATGGACGCGGTGCGGAAATTTTCTGCGGCGCATGGCCTTATGGGCGCGGGCGGGACGACAGAAGACAGCGTTGGCATCGCATTTCCCCATGGGGCGGTGTTAGGCGATCCGGCCAATGTCAAGCTGCGCTTTGACGCGACCTATATGCGGTTGGCGGCGGACGGAAAGCTGTAACGACGGGGGGCAGAGCAGGGAGACCGGGCCATGCGCCGCATGATCAACTGGCGGCCGCCGCCTCTGGTGGCGGTGATCCTCGGCGCCCTGCCGTTCGTCATCCTGCTTGGCGTATATCTCATCGCTTCGGATATCCGCCAGACGGAAAATCCGAACGACAAACTGCTGCCTCCGCCGGCGGCCTTTGCAGACGCCATGGCGCGCATGGCCCTGCTGCCCGATCCGCGCAGTGGAAATATTCTGTTATGGGCGGATACGGCTGCCAGCCTTGGGCGGTTGTTCACGGGGCTTGGTCTGGCGACGGCGGCGGGTTTTGTGTTCGGCCTCGCCATGGGACTGCTGCCCCTGGCGGGCAGAACCTTTTCCCCATTTGTCGCGGTATTCTCCATGGCGCCGCCAATGGCGCTGCTGCCTATTCTTTTCATTGTCTTCGGCCTTGGGGAAGCAGCAAAAATCATCCTCATTTTCATCGGTGTGGCGCCGTTCATGATGCGGGATATGGCGTTGCGCGTAGCGGAACTGCCGCCGGAACAGCTCATCAAGGCGCAAACCCTGGGGGCCTCCACCTGGCAGATATTTCTGCGTGTCGCAGCGCCCCAGATGGCGCCCCGGCTGATCGACGCGCTGCGGCTGTCTCTGGGGCCAGCCTGGCTTTTCCTCATCGCGGCGGAGGCGATCGCGGCGACAGAAGGTCTTGGTTACAGAATCTTTCTGGTGCGCCGTTATCTGGCGATGGACGTGATTCTGCCTTATGTGGCGTGGATTATACTTCTGGCGTTCCTTTCCGACTACTTGCTGCGAAAACTTCAGCAGCGCGCTTTCCCTTGGTTCCAGAAGGAGAAAGCGTGACATGACCGAGATTTCCATAAAGAATCTGTGTAAGGAATATAATGATGCGCCGGTATTGCGAAATGTGAACATGGAGATTTCCGGAGAGGAGTTCTGCGTGATCGTGGGGGCGTCCGGTTGCGGCAAAAGCACGTTTTTACGTATTCTGCTGGGTGAGATTCAGCCGAGTTCGGGCGAAATACGCATCGATGGCAGGCCGCTGCCGCCGGAGCCGGGGCCCGAGCGGGGCGTGGTGTATCAGCGCTATTCCGTGTTTCCTCATATGAGCGTGCTGGAAAACGTGATGCTGGGGCCTGGCTTTGCCGCCTCGCCCCTGTTGGGGCGGTTATCAGGGAAAAGGCGGCGCGCCGCGGCAGACGAGGCCATGCATTATCTGCGCGAGGTCGGCCTCGATCATGCTTGCAGCCTCTACCCCGCGTCCCTGTCGGGCGGGATGCAGCAGCGTCTGGCGCTCGCCCAGGCGCTGATCATGAAGCCGCAAATCCTGCTGCTGGATGAGCCATTTGGCGCCCTCGATCCTGGCACCCGCAAGGATATGCAGGACCTGATCCTGAGATTATGGCGTGAGAACCGGATGGTGGTTTTCATGGTCACCCATGATCTGGAGGAAGGATTTATGCTGGGCACCCGCGTTGTCGTATTCGACAAGATTCCCTCTCTCAAGGATGGAAACGAAAATTCGGGCGCTACAATCACTTATGACATACCACTCAATGGCAGGAGAAAACCATGCGATTAAAGCCGCTTCCCGGATCCATACGTCATCACCATCCTGATTTTGACAAGATTCAGGCGCGTGGCTGGAAGGCCGCAATCGCCGAAGCGGACCTTCCTGATCAACGCTGGAAAGAAGAGCAGGCGCGAAGTCTGAAGCTGGGGCTGAGCGGAGCGCAAAGCATCGAAGACCGCACGATTCCGACCTTCGCGCGCGGAGAATTGCCGCATTTCGCCGGCATCAATACCTTTCTGAAGGCGCCTTACCTCGAAGACGTGCGCGATGTGGGAAAATACGACGCAGCGGTGATTGGCGTACCCTTTGACGGCGGCACGACATACCGGCCCGGCACACGCTTCGGCCCGCAGGGAATGCGCAAGATCTCCGCGCTTTATACGCCTTATAATTACGAATTGGGGGTTGACCTGCGCGAACAGATGAGCCTTTGCGACAGCGGCGACGTGTTCACCATCCCGGCCAATATCGAAAAAACCTTCGATCAGATAAGCCGGGCGGTCAGTCATGTTTTCTCCTCCGGCGCCTTGCCGGTGATTTTGGGTGGCGATCATTCCATCGGCTTCGCCACTGTTCGCGGAATTGCCGCCTGCACCTCGAAGAAAATCGGCATCATTCACTTTGACCGTCATGCGGATGTTCAGGAGCGTGATCTGGATGAGCGTATGCACACCACGCCCTGGTTCCATGCGACAAATCTGCCGAATGTGCCTGCTGAAAATCTGGTGCAGATCGGTATTGGCGGCTGGCAGGTGCCGCGCGAGGCGGTGGCGCAGATCCGGGCGCGCAACACGAATGTCCTGACCATGCGCGACGTCGAGGAACTGGGCGTCGACAAGACCGCGGAAATCGCCCTGGACCTGGCCTGGAAAGGCGTTGACGCGGTTTATCTGAGTTTCGATATCGATTGCGTGGATTGCGGCTTTGTCCCGGGCACGGGCTGGCCTGAACCGGGTGGTTTCCTGCCCCGGGAAGCGCTTTCACTGGTTGGCAAGGTGGTGGCGGAAGGAATTTGCGGGCTGGAGGTCGTCGAGGTGTCCCCTCCCTACGATCAATCGGAAATCACCGCACTGTTCGGGGTGCGGGTGATTGTCGATGCGCTCGGCTCGCTCGTGGCGCATGGGAAGATGGGAAAGCATGCATCCATTATCGATAAACCGGTGAACTTTACATGAACGCGCCGCATGATCATCATTGGGCGGAGCATGTCCATGACATGTCTGCGCATGCACGTGACACAGAACAGGAACGGCTGCTTGAACTGGCGTTCATTCAGGGATTCCGCGCGGCCTCCGACAAGCGCGCCTTTCTGGAACTGGCCGGCGTTCCATTGGAGATCAGAGAGGGGGGGGCGGTTTACAGTCTGATGCAGGTGGCGCTCAACCAGTCCTATGAGGTTGGCTCGGCCGGTCCCGGATTTGGCGGACGCGATCTGGTCTATCATCCGCTGCCGGGGGCGATGGTGCGCGAGACGCATGAGCTGCGCTTCATCTATCTTTCGATCGGCGGCAGGGCGGAGTTCAGCCTGAAAAGGATACGTCAGCGCTGAGGCGGCCGGAAGGGGGTGGGTTTCAGCCTTTTATTCGGTGATAGTCTTTGTACCATTCCACAAATCGCGGAATACCCGTTTCGATGGCGGTAACCGGTGAAAAGCCATGGTCTCGTTCAATGGCGCTGATATCTGCGTATGTTTCCGCAATGTCTCCGGGCTGCATGGGGGCCATGATCTTCTCCGCCTGGCGGCCAAGCGCTCCTTCGAGCACCTCGATCATGCGGGTAAGCTTTTCAGGCCGGTGATTGCCGATATTGTAAATCCGGTGCGGCGCGCCGGCGGCGGTGTCAGCAGGCGGATTATCCAGACAGGCCAGAACGCCGGAAACAATATCGTCCACATAGGTGAAATCGCGTTTCATGTTCCCATGATTGAAGACCTCAATGGGTTTTCCCGCCAGAATCGCACGGGTGAACAGCCACACCGCCATGTCAGGCCGGCCCCAGGGCCCATAGACGGTGAAGAACCGCAGACCGGTCTGGGGAAGCCGGTACAGATGCGAATAGGTATGACTCATAAGTTCGCACGATTTTTTTGTAGCGGCGTAGAGTGATACCGGCTGGTCAACCCGATCGTCCTCGGAAAAGGGCAGTTTCTTATTGCCGCCATAAACGGAGCTGGAGGAGGCATAGACGAGATGCCTGAGACTTTTCAGGCTCCGGCAATATTCCAGCACGCTCAGATGCCCTGTGAGATTGGAATCCGAATAGGCAAAAGGATGATCAATGGAATAACGCACGCCCGCCTGCGCCGCCAGATGCGCCACATGGGTGAAGGTCTCGCCCTGCAGGGTTCTATGGAAGGTCGCGTGATCGGCGATATCCATCTCGATAAAACGGAAGCCAGGATGTGCTTTGAGTGCGGATAGGCGGTCGCGCTTCAGCTGTACGGAATAATAATTGTTCAGATTGTCTATTCCGGTCACCTGTTGACCGCGTTCGAGCAGTCTCTGCGCGATATATGAACCGATAAAGCCCGCAGCCCCAGTCACTAATATGTTCATCATTCTTCCGTCTGCTAACCGGTATGCTGTGTGTGGTTCAGCATACCCTTCCAAAGGTTTAGAAATCCCTCCGTCGCCGCGTGCATGCTGAAACAGGTCTGTATCCGCTCCCGGCCGCGCCGGCCCAGCTCCAGGCGCATTTCATCGGGCATATCAGCCATGGACAGAATGGCGTCTATCAGCGCCTGCGGCTGGCCGGGTGGGATGACCTTTCCGGCATCGCCAATCAGGCTTGCGGAATCCCCTACATCTGTCACGATACAGGGCCGGGCGCAAGACATCGCCTCGCCAATGGAATTGGAAAAACCTTCTCCTACGGAGGTTGACACGGCGATATCCAGGGCTGACCAGAAGCCGGGCATGTCCGTCTGGCGGCCAAGCAGCCGCAGCCGTGCGTTCTGTCCGTAACACCTGAGCAGTTGCGCCATTTGCGGGTTGCCGGGCTCCACCCCGTCACCGCATGCGGTAAAGACGATGTTCTGCCGCTGCGCGCTGACAATTCGCGCTGCGTTGATGAAATTCGCATAATCCTTGTGCGGATCAAACCGCCCGGCGAGTCCTACCAGAATGCAGTCCGGGGCTACTTCCAGCTGTT
>DMKG01000044.1:922-1176 GCA_003454415.1 Alphaproteobacteria bacterium | reverse complement strand
CCTACCAGAATGCAGTCAGGGGCTACTTCCAGCTGTTTCCGGAAATAGGCCCGCGCCACCGGATCAGGGCGAAACCGGCAGCTGTCAAACCCGTTGGGGATCAGCAGAAATTTCCCGGTGTCGAAACCCAGTCCGGCATGGCTGGCGATCGACGCCCGCGCATTCACCACAATCGTTTGCGGGATGTGGTGAGAGGCCATGGCGGCGTAACGGATGACTCTCCATGTCGCGGGTTTCAGGAGGTGCTGGTTCAC
>DMKG01000044.1:535-760 GCA_003454415.1 Alphaproteobacteria bacterium | reverse complement strand
CGCGGGTTTCAGGAGGTCCTGGTTCACCACCGATTGCCGCACGCCCCAGGCGACCGGAATGGGGGGGCCGAACGGCCGGGCGAGGCGCGCCGCCACGCCGCCGATCAGATCCGCATGATAGAGCCAGGTCTGGATGAGATCGGGCGCGATCCTCCGGATATGGCGCGCCAGCCGCAGGGGCATCAGACTGCGGGGGAAATGATTCTCCAGGCCAATGATTTCCAC
>DMKG01000044.1:0-195 GCA_003454415.1 Alphaproteobacteria bacterium | reverse complement strand
AGATCTGCCAGCAGACGCTCCAGCATGGATTCCGCGCCGCCCACCCCAAGCCCGGTGATGATATGCAAAACACGCATCTGCACCAAATGCTCTGAAAAAATCAACGCCGGTATGGCTCTCCAGAAGTCCGCATCATTCTCGCGGGCTGGTCCGGGCTACAGACTTCTGAAACCGAAGCCATACTTGATTCCAAGA
>DMKG01000289.1:3795-12713 GCA_003454415.1 Alphaproteobacteria bacterium | reverse complement strand
GGCTGGCAATAGCCGCATTGCGGAACCTGATGCGCGATCCAGGCCTGCTGGATTTTCGCCAGCAGCGCGCCTTCATCCGTCGGGGCCTCGATGGTGGTGATGCCGCCATCGCCGATCGCGCTGGCGGGTATGGAACAGGCGCGCGCCGCCACCCCGTCGATCAGCACCGTGCAGGCGCCGCATGCCCCAACCCCGCAGCCATATTTCGTGCCGGTCAGATTCAGCACATCCCGCAGCACCCAGAGCAGGGGCATTTCCGGCTCCACATCGGCATTGACCATCTGGCCGTTTATCCTGAGCTGCATGTCGGTCTCCTTCTAGTGGTCCGGTTCTAACATTTATTGACGCCTGCATCTTCAGGCGCATCCCGTTCTAGCAGCCCTGTTTGCGAATGTTAGAACCGCACCACTGGCAAATACAGGATTTTAGTGGAGCTACTGAATTTGACATTGGAGAACGGGCCTCACCGCCACCGGGACTCCCTGGCAAATTCACTTCACTAGACTTCCAGTTTCCAGCGGCCGCCATTACGCCGAACACGGCCCGCAGTGGGCGCCGCGAAATGCGCCCCCAGCATGTAGGTATCCGTATCGCATAACCGCTCGACGGTTTTTTGCCTTGTGGCCGCCGATTGCTCTTTGTCGGTGCAGGCGAAGCTCGACCATTCCGGATAGGCGACCTGAACCGGATGATGAAAACTGTCCCCGGTGAACAGCGCGCTCTGCCCGCCATTTTTCAGATTGATGAAGATATGGCCCGGCGTGTGACCCGGACTGGGCTCCAGCCACATCGTATCATCGATGGCGTAATCGCTTTTCACCAGATCGGCCTTGCCCGCCTCGACAACGGGCAGCACGCTATCATCGAAACAGCCGTCGCTGCCCACGCCATCTCTCGTGCTTTCCCAATATTCATATTCGGTCTTGTGGAAGATGTACCGCGCATTGGGAAAAGTGGGCGCCCAGCGGCCATTTTCAAGCCGGGTGTTCCAGCCCACATGATCGACATGCAGATGGGTGCACAGCACATGGGTGACGGCTTCCGCTGGCACGCCCATGGCCGCGAGATCGGAAAGCCAGGTGGTCTGCTTCATGTTCCAGGCTGGCGTGAATTGCCGCGGCTTGTCGTTACCGACGCAGGTATCCACCAGAATGACATGTTTGCCGGTGCGGATCACATAGGCGAACAGGCCCGCCTGCAAACGCCCGCCGTCAGATTTCGGTTTGATGAAATGCGGCTCCATCCAGCTGCGCTCGGCGTCGACCGCCTCCGGCGTCGAAAGCGGGAACATTCTGGCTGGCGGAAAAAAGTCTCCCTCGAACTCCACACACCGGTCCACGCTGACCGAGCCGATCTGCAAGGGTTTGAACTGTCTGGCCTGCATGTTCCTGCTCCCCTACCTTCTATTCTATTCTGGCGCCCAGTTTGCCGTAAAACCGCGTGTAACGCAATTTAACTGGCGCCGCCGAATTAATGGCCGTCGGGGACGGGCTTCTGTAACCTGTTCATGCAAAACTTCTATATCCGTCCTGCGCTTACGGATTCGGCTGGGGAAAAAGATGACGCCATTGATGATCGGGACGCAAATTGTTCTGCCTGTCATTTTGATGATCATGATGCTGGGACTTGGCCTTTCCCTGAAGGCAGCGGATTTCACCCGGGTGCTGCGCACGCCGCGTCCGGCGGTTACCGGTATTCTGGGGCACGCCATATTGTTGCCCCTTTCGGCCTTCGCCGTATTGTCTGTGTTCGAATTTCCGCCGCTGGTGGCGGGCGGGCTTGTCATATTGTCCGCCTGTCCCGGCGGCGTCACCTCCAACGCCATGGTCTATGCCGGACGCGGCGATGTGGCGCTGGCGGTGTCCCTGACCGCAATCAGCAGCGTGGTGACGGTGTTCACCATCCCCTTTGTCGTTGAATTCGGCCTGGCGCATTTTTCCGGCATGAACACGCGCGTGCGTCTTGACTTCATCGACACCGTGGCGCGGCTGGGTTTTTTCATCCTGCTGCCGTTATTCATGGGCATGGCGGTGAATTACTTCTTTCCGGCCTTCGCGCAACGCATCGAGAATTATTTCCGCATTGTTGCGATGGTCCTGTTCGCGGGCATTCTTCTCGGCAGCGTGATGATCGCCAACGGCCTTGACACTGCGCATCTGCAGGCCGCCCTCATTGCCGTAACCGCCCTGCTGATCACCGCAAGCTGCGCTGGCTATGCCGCGTGCCGCCTGGCGCGGCTGGATACCATACGCACCATGACCGTGGTGATCGAAACCGGGGTGCAGAATGTCGCCACCGCCTATATGATCGGCGGAACGCTGCTGAAGGAGCCGGGCCTCATCCTGACGCCGGCGGTGTATGGCGGCATGATGTTCGCCGCCTCCGCTGTGATCATCTGGCTCGCCCGCCGCCGGCAGATCGCCTGATCACCCCTTCCATCCATGTTCGAGCCAGCGGGCGAGGTCCGGCTCCAGCCTCTCTTTCATGATCTGGCGGTACAGGGCCAGCTCCTCTTCGCCCAGAACGCCCTGCCATTGCCCGTGTTCGCCCTTGTTGAAAAACGCGGCCTTGTCGCGCCACTGATCGGGATGCGCTCCGGACGGCGCCAGCGTGTCCGCATTTTCCTTCATGCGTTCAAAGCTGGCGGCGTCCGCCAGTTGCGGCCAGAGCCCTTCTTCGACAGAGATGTTCAGCGCGGCGGCAAGCCGCCGCATCTGGCCCTCAAGATCCGCTTTCATGTCACTGTAATGCATCATGATGATATTGGGCAGATGCCGGAACTCCCAGAATGTCCGGGCGTGATGCAGCACATTGAATTCCGCCATCCCGCCTTCATCGGGGATTCCGCTCGCAGAGATCCAGTTGCGGAAGGCGGCGCGCACATCGCTGGCGGGCATCTGCATCTGCAGGCTCCGCTCTTTTGCCGAGCGCAACATGATCTCCAGCATTTCCGGCTTCGTGTTCTTGCGGTGGTTGCCCATGGAAAAGAACGCGTCGCGGGGATCGCGCGCAACGAACAGATAGGTCACATTGTCGAAATAGGGAACGCCATCCAGCGGCGTATGGGTCTTGATGAAGCGCCGGTGGGTCTGCGAATCGTAAATGTCCAGAATTTCCCCAAGCGGCCGCAGCGGCATATCGAGCCACAGGGTGTATTCGCTGAGCTTGCGGTCCAGCGGAAATTTCTGAAAGATCAGCAGGGCGCAGATCATCTGCGTCCAGGTGGTGCCGCATTTGGGCGGCGTCGAAATGATGATGTCCCCGTCGCGCGGCACATATGCGTCCCAGCGGCGGCTGTCGGTCATCATGTTGTTATAGACATATTTGCGCTCCGGGCGCGCGGCCTGCGTCATGATCATACCCTCAGTTTCCAGCGGTCCTTGTTGGAGACGACCCGCACGATGGTCGGGTCCATGAAATGCGCCGCCAGCATATAGGTTGGCGTATCGCACAGCCGGTCGAGTATCCTTCGCCGGGTGGCGGATGATTGCGCCGGATCGGTGTCGGCGAAAATGCCCCATTCGGGATAGGCGACCTGCACCGGATGGTGAAAGGCGTCCCCGGTGAAGAGGGCGCTGTCCCGCCCGCTTTTCAGATT
Source organism: Alphaproteobacteria bacterium (assembly GCA_003454415.1). Lineage (GTDB taxonomy): Bacteria > Pseudomonadota > Alphaproteobacteria > UBA11222 > UBA11222 > UBA11222. Next base: position 9,115 of record DMKG01000289.1, on the reverse strand, counting down.
GATGCAGACATGTCCGGGGGAATGGCCGGGGCTGGGTTCGAGCCAGATCGTGTCGTCAATGGCGAAATCGCCTTTCACGAGGTCCGCCCGCCCGGCCTCCACCACCGGCAGGATGCTGTCGGCGAAGGAATTGTCCATGGCGAAATGATCCTGGTGATCCTTCCAGTAATCATATTCGGTCTTGTGAAAGATATAGCGCGCCCTGGGAAAGGTGGGGACCCAGCGGCCATTTTCCAGTTTCGTGTTCCAGCCTACATGATCGAAATGCAGATGGGTGCACATGACGTAATGAATGTCTTCCGGCCGGAGGCCCGCCGCCGCAATCTTCGCCAGATAATCCGTGTTCATCATGTTCCAGTCGGGAATGGCGGCGCGTTGACGGTCATTCCCGACACAGGTGTCCACCAGCACGTTGAAATGCGGCGTGCGGATGATATAGGTGTGCAGGCTGCAATCCAGCACGCCGTCCCTGCCTTGGCCCTTTGGCGCAAGAAAGTGCGGCTCCAGCCAGTCGCGCTGCGCCTCTACCGCCTCCCAGGTGCTGCCGGGCCAGGTGTCCGGCACATGAAACACCGCCCCCTTCCAGTCCTGCACCCGGTCAACGGTCACATTCCCGATATTCAGCGTTTTCATCTCCCTCCCCCTTTCCGGTTGCGGGTTTCAGCCGTTCCAGCCGCGCTCAAGCCATCTGGCGAGATCGGGCGGAACCCTCGCGGCCATTGCTTTCTGATAAAGGGCAAGCTCTTTCTCCCCCAGCACGCCTTCCCATTGGCCATGGGCGCCCTTGTTGAAGAAGCCGGCGTTATCGACCCAGGGGTCCGGGTGTCCGGGCCCCGGCACCAGCGCATCGGCATTTTCCTTCATGGCCTCAAAGCCCGCCGCGGCCACCAGTTCCGGCCACTTCGCCTCGTCCACGGTAACGCCTATCGCCTTCGCCACGCGGCGCATCTGGGTTTCGAGATTTGCTTTCATGTCGGCGTAATGCAGCAGATGGACATTCGGCAGATCACGGAATTCCCAGAAGGTTCGGGCGTGATGCAAGATGTCCGCTTCGGGCGCCGCGCCATTATCCGCAGGTTTCCCATCTCCGCCGTCCGGATTCATCCACTCCCGGAACGCGTCCTGTCCATCTGTTTTCGGCGGCTGCAGCGAAACGCTGCGCGTCCGGGCGTTGGCCGCCATTTTCTGCATCACGTCGGCCGTCATGTTCTGCATGTTGTTTCCCAGCGAGACAAACGCGTCGCGCGGGTCACGGGCCACGAACAGATAGATCACGTTGTCGAACCAGGGCAGACCATCCAGCGGCGTATGGGTCTTGATGAAGCGCTGATGATCTTGCGCCTCGAGCGCCCCCAGCACCTCGTCCACGTCTTTCAGAGGCGCGTCCAGCCAGGGCGAATAGTCCCGCAGCATCCGCTCGAACCTGGTCTTCTGGAAGATCAGCAAAGCGCAGATCATCTGCGTCCAGGTGGTGCCGCATTTGGGGGGCGTCGAAATGATGATGTCTCCGTCGCGGGGTTTGAACCCGTCCCAGCGGCGGCTGTCGGTCATCATGCTGTTATAGATGTATTTTCGCACCGGCCTCGCATTCATGGGCAGATTCATACCTTCAGCTTCCAGCGGTCCTTGTTGCGCACAATCCGCGCCACCGTGGGATCCATGAAATGCGCCGCCAGAATATAGGTATCCGTGTCGCAGATCTTGCTGATGATCTTGCGCCGTGAGGCTTCGGAACCCGACGCATCAGAACAGAAGGCGGTGCTCCATTCCGGATAGGCGATCTGGATCGGATGATGAATGGCGTCGCCGGTGAACAGCGCGCTGCCGCCCCCGCTGGAAAGATTGATGCACACGGACCCTGGCGTGTGCCCGGGCGTGGGCTCCAGCCAGATGGCGTCGTCAATGGCGAAATCGCTTTTCACGAGATCGGCGCGGCCCGCCTCCACCACGGGCAGCACGCTGTCCTCGAAGGAGCCGTCCATGGCGTGGCCATCCTTGTTGTTCAGCCAGTGATCATATTCGGTTTTCGCGAAAATATAGCGCGCGTTGGGAAAGGTGGGCACCCAACGGCCGTTTTCCAGCTTCGTGTTCCAGCCCACATGATCGAAATGCAGATGGGTGCACATGACATAGTGGATTTCCTCGGGCCTTACCCCGAGTGCGGCGATTTTCGAAAGATAATCGGAATTCATCATGTTCCAGGCAGGCAGGCTGGTACGCGGCTTGTGATTTCCGACACAGGTATCGACGAGGATATTATGCTTCGGCGTGCGGATGACATAGGTGTGCAGGCTGGCCTGAAGCACGCCCTTTTTCATCTTGTCCTTCGGCAGCAGGAAATGCGGCTCCAGCCAGTCACGCTCCTCCTCTATGGCGTCCCAGGAACGGCCCGGCCAGAAACTGGCCACATCGAACAGGTTGCCCGCCCATTCCTGTACCCGGTCCACGGTGACATCGCCGATTTTCAGCGTCTTCATCTTTCCTCCCCTGATTTGTTTTATGCTGAGCGTAATCCCTCTTTCGTCACTTGCCCATCGGTTTCGTTCAGGGCCCGTTCCAGGCGGTCGAACATCAGATCGATTTCTTCTTCCGTTATGATCAGCGGCGGACACAGCGCCAGCGTGTCGCCGATAGCGCGCACGATAAGGCCATTGGCCTGCGCCCATTTCTGCCCCATCGGCCCCACCCCCTGCGCGGGCTTGAAGGCGCGTTTGGTTGGCTTGTCAGCGACCAGTTCCAGCGCGCCGATCAGGCCAACACCGCGCGCTTCCCCCACCAGCGGATGACCGGAGAGGTTCTTCAGGCGTTTCGAGAAGTGAGGCATGAGGCGGCGCACGCGGCCCACAATGTCCATGCGCTCGTAAAGCTCCAGCGTCTTCAGCGCCACGGCGCAGCCGAGCGGATGTCCGGTATAGGTGAAGCCATGGCCGAAACTTCCATTGCGGCGGCTGCCTTCGGCCAGCGCCTCATCCATGAAGTCCGGCAGGATCACAGCGCCGATCGGCACATAGGCGGATGAGAGCGCCTTGGCGAGGGACATGCTGGCGGGGCGCAGACCGAAGGTCTCCGCCCCGAACATGTTTCCGGTGCGCGCAAAACCGGTGATCACCTCGTCATCGATCAGGGGAATATCATATTTCCCGAGCACTGCCTGAATTTTTTCGAAATAGTCCGCAGGCGGAATCAGAACCCCGGCCGCCCCCATAATGGGTTCGGCGATGAAGGCCGCGATGGTGTCCGGCCCCTCGCGCTGGATCATGTCCTCCAGGTTTCCGGCCAGCCGCGTGGTGAATTCGGCCTCGCTTTCTCCGTCCTGCGCGAAGCGGTAATAGTGCGGGCAATCCGTATGCAGAATATTTGCGATGGGAAGATCCCAGTCCCCGTGCAGATGCGGCAGGCCGGTCAGGCTGGCGGTGGCGACCGTCACTCCGTGATAGGCCTTGATGCGGCTGATGATTTTCTTCTTTTCCGGGCGTCCGGTGATATTGTTATAGTACCAGTAAAGCTTGACCTGGGTGTCATTGGCCTCGGATCCGGAGCCGCAGAACGAAACCTTTCCCGCCCTGAACGGCATCATGGCCTTGAGCTTTTCCGCTAGCTCGATCGCGCCTTCATGCCCCTTGCCGCCGAACAGGTGATAATAGGGCAGCCTGCTCATCTGGGCCGTGGCCGCCTCGATCAGCTCCCTGTTGTTGAAGCCGAGCGAGGTGCACCACAGCCCGGCCATCCCCTCGATATAGGCATTACCGCTGCGGTCGAACACATGCACGCCTTCGCCCCTGTCGATCAGAAAAGGACCGGCCTGGGGAAAACTGGCGAGATTGGTATAGGGATGCAGCACGCTCGCCACATCGCGGGCTTCTGGGGAATTGGGAAGAACGGGCATGATGGGCTCCGGTTAAAGCAAGGCCAGCAGTTTAACGCCTCCCGCGCGTCAGGCCAGAACTTTATCGATGGCTTCGATCTGGGCCTCCACGGAAATGGGCAGGGAGGAGGTGATTTCCAGCTGCCGGTCTTCATAGACGTCGTGATCGGGATATTCCTTCTGGCGCGCGGCGATGACGGCGTCGCGCTGGCGCAGCAGCAGACGGATTTGCGGATAGAAAAGCTGGATCATGGCGCTGACCCACATATTCGAGGCGTGGCACGGAAAAGTGTGATCGATGTTGTAACCGTCCATCAGCCTGATCACATCTTCCGCGCGGTAAAAGGTTTCGCCAGTCACCCAGCGGTTCACCCCGAACAGCGCCGTAGGGTAGCCTTTGGAGTTCATGGAAATCGCGATGATATGCGCGATGGCGTCCTTTCCCAGCGGACGCCGCCATTCTCCGTCATATGGCGCGGGCTCCATGCCTTGCGGAATGGCGCCTGCCCGCATGAAGGTGTGAAAATGGCCGTGTTCATTATCAGGCCCACGATGGGCGTGATAATAATACTGGCTGAACGTCTCGCGGTCGTAGACGTCGCCTTTCGGGTAATGGTTCCACTGATAAAACGTGCCCTGATGGGCGAGCAACTGGCCCACCACATTGGCCCCGGTTTTCCTGAGAAGCCGGTAGCACTCCAAAATCTGACGGCCCGCCGCAGCCATGCGCCGCAACCGGGCTCTGGACAGTCCGGCGAGGAAATCCTGTTCCGGTTGTTCCGTCATCCGCCCGCGTCCGCCCCCACTTGATTAATCCTCTTCATGCTTTGCTTTTTTAGCACAAGCTTAAACAATTACGCCGCATTTTCGCCTAATCCGTAGGTTAGGCTTGCCAGCGTTTCCGGATAAATAGTAAGTGATTTTCCACTCTTTCCACTATGGCGTCCGCCGCATCCACCCCCTCTAGGAGTATTAGATGAAGAAGCAGAGTTCTGGTTTACGTAATATTGCGCTGATCCTTGCGATTACCGGCGCGCTGGGCGGCAACGCATTGGCCCTGGAGGCGGGCGACGCCGCCGCTGGCGCGAAAGTATTCGCAAAATGCAGGGCCTGTCATTCCACGGTTGCTGCGGACGGTAATAAAGTAGGCCCCAATCTGCACGGGGTCGTCGGCCGCAAGACCGGCGCGGTGGAAGGCTTCAATTATTCCGACGCCATGAAGGCGGCGGGCGAAAGCGGCGCCGTCTGGGACGAAGCCACGATTGAAAAATACATGCGCGATCCAAAAGGATTCATACCAAAGAACAAGATGGCCTTTGTCGGACTCAAAAAGGATTCCGAGATCGCCAATCTCATCGCCTATCTGAAGGAAGAAGGGGCGAAATAACTCCGCCCTGGCGCCCGGTTTCTGAAGTTCGTTCAGCACCTGCTGAAAAATGTGACGAACTTCAGATT
>DMKG01000289.1:2716-3501 GCA_003454415.1 Alphaproteobacteria bacterium | reverse complement strand
TCGCCGGGCAGGCCCAGCACCTGTTCGGCGATGATGTTGCGCAGGATTTCATCCGTACCGCCGCCGATCCGCAAGGCGGGCGAGGTGATCCAGCCCTCCTGAAAGCCCGCGTCCTGCGGCGAAATTCCGGGGTCGCGCACGATGCCCCCGAGATCCATCAGCTCCATGGCGAAATGCGGCAGATCCTGGCCGTAAACAGCGCCCACCGCCTTGGCGATGGCGTTTTCCGCCCCCGGCGTGACGCCCTTGCTGATGGCTGTCAGCGTCCGGTAATGGATATATTTCAGCCCTTCGGACTGCACATACCAGTCGGCGATCTTTTCCCGCACGGCTGCGCTGCGGATCGCAGGTCCTTCCCCCAGTTGCGTCGTGCGGGCGAGCGCCAGAAAATCGCTGACGCCATTGCCGGCCGAAAGATTGCCCACCACCACGCGCTCATTCATCAGCACGGTCAGCGCGGCCCGCCAGCCATCGCCTTCATTGCCGACGCGCATATCGTCTGGAATACGCACATTTTCAAAGAAGACTTCATTGAAGCTGCTGGCGCCGGAAATCTGCTTGATCTGCTTGACCGTGACGCCCGGCGTCTTCATGTCCAGCAGAAAGAAGCTCAAGCCCTTATGTTTGGGTTTTGAAGGATCGGTGCGCGCCACCAATATGCCCCAATCGGCGATATGCCCCAGCGTGGTCCAGATTTTCTGGCCGTTGACGACCCACTCATCCCCCTGCTTTTCGGCGCGGGTGCGCACGCCTGCAAGATCCGACCCCGCGCCGGGTTCGGAAAA
>DMKG01000289.1:0-2471 GCA_003454415.1 Alphaproteobacteria bacterium | reverse complement strand
TGGCACCAGATTTCCTCGCCATAAAGCGCCGGCCGGATGAAGCGCTCCTTCTGCGCGGGCGTTCCCATCACCATCAGGGTCGGCATGGCGAGGCCAAGTCCCAGAATGAACAGATTGCTGGAAACGTCGAACTGCGCCTCTTCCTGGGCGTAGATGACATTCTGCATGGTGGTGCCGCCCATGCCGCCATATTCCTTCGGCCAGCTGATCGCCGCATAGCCCTCCGCCGCCTTTTTCGCCTGCCAGGCCTTGGCGCGCGCGATCATTTCCTGATCCGCGCCCTCCATGGACAGAATGGAGGCGGAGGCCTCCCCCTCTATGCGACGGTCAGCATTGGCTTCCAGCCAGGCGCGCACCTTGGCGCGAAAGGCGGCCTCTTCCGGGGTGTCGTTGAAATCCATGGAGATTCTCCGGTTAAGGGCTTAACGGCCGGAAGGCAGCGCGTTGAAGGGAACATTCTTGTCGGTGCGGATATCGCCCGGCAGGCCCAGCACCTGTTCCGCGATGATATTGCGCAGGATTTCATCCGTACCCCCCGCGACCCGCATGGCGGGCGAGGAGATCCATCCTTCCTGAAAGCCGGACCCGGCGGGCGAGAGTTTCTGATCCCGGATAATTCCGCCCATATCCATCAGTTCCATGGCGAAAGCCGGCAAGTCCTGGCCATAGGCGGCGCCCACCGCCTTGGCGATGGAGTTTTCCGGTCCCGGCGTCTGCCCCCTGCTCATGGCGGTAAGGGAGCGAAGACGGGTGTATTTCAGCCCCTGGGACTGCACGTACCAGTCAGCGATCTTTTCCCGGACGGAGGCGTTGCGGATGGCGGGCGCGCCGTCCATCTCGGTATGGCGCGCCAGTTGCAGCATTTCCGTCAGACCCGCGCCGCCCCCCAGGCCGCCGATCGCCATGCGCTCATTCATCAGAACGACGAGCGAGGCCTTCCAGCCATCGCCCTCCTCGCCCACACGCATGGAATCCGGCACGCGCACATTATCGAAATAGACTTCGTTGAAACTGCTGCCGCCGGAAATCTGCTTGATCTGCTTGACCGTGACGCCCGGCGTTTTCATATCCACCAGAAAGAAGCTCAGCCCCTTGTGCTTCGGTTTTGTGGGATCGGTGCGCGCCACCAGAATGCCCCAATCCGCCAGATGCGCGAAAGAGGTCCATATTTTCTGGCCGTTGATGATCCATTCATCCCCCTGCTTTTCGGCGCGGGTGCGCACGCCCGCAAGATCCGAGCCCGCGCCGGGTTCAGAGAAAAGCTGGCACCAGATTTCCTCGCCATAAAGGGCGGGCCGGATGAAGCGCTCCTTCTGTTCCGGCGTGCCCATCACCATCAGGGTCGGGCTGGCCATGCCGATGCCCACCACGAAAATGGCGCTGGAAACATCGTAACGCGCCTCTTCCTGGCCATAGATGACGCTCTGCATCGACGTGCCGCCCATGCCGCCATATTCCTTCGGCCAGGTGATGGCCGCATAACCCGCCCCAGCCTTGACCTTTTGCCATTCCTTGGCGCGGGCGACGGCGCCCGATCCTTCATTCAGCAGGGAAAAGGGCGCGCCGCCCGCCTGAGTCTGGCGCCTGGGGGCGTTCGCATCCAGCCACTCCACGATTTTGGCGCGGAATTCCGCTTCTTCCGGCGTGTCGTTGAAATCCATGGCGCGGTCCCTGCCCTTTTCTGTTTCAATGCTTATTTTCAAACGCCAGTATTACTTTAGCCGCACCCAACAGGCAATGACGGTTAAGAGGATTCAGGAATTTTAGGATCCCTCACGCAAGCCCCCAGCCGGCCGCCGCGCTCCAACCCCATGGATTCAGCGCCTCAACCTTAGCGTGATTACGCGGCCTTGATCACTTTGAACGGCAGGGCGCTAGTTTCGAGCGTCGTCAGATCGAACCGGGCGGAAGCGTCCTCCATGCCGAAGCCCACTACCTGGCCCTGCGCATCCAGATCAGCGATCAGGCCTTCCGCAACCTCGCGCGTCTCCACTCCGGGGGCGGCCTTTAGCTCAATATAAAGACTGCCGGTCTCGGGATAGCAATGCAGCTTCATGAGAGGTTCTCCCTGAAATCCCTGCAAAGGAATCCGCCTCACCTTCCCGTCGGCAGTTCATTAAACGGTTTGTCGCTGTCCACGCGGATTTCACCGGGCAGTTTCAGCACCCGTTCGGCAATGATGTTTTTCAGAATCTCATCCGTGCCGCCCGCGATGCGGATGCCGGGCGAGGACAGCCAGTCCTCCTCGAAAGAAGCGCGGAAAGGCGAGATTTTCCGGTCACGGATGATGCCGCCCATATCCATCATCTCGATGACAAAGGCCGACAGATCCTGACGGCGCGGCGCGCTCACCGCCTTGGCGATGGAGTTTTCCGGCCCGGGCGTCTGGCCTTTGCTGAGCGCGGTGAGGGAGCGGAAGCGGGTGTATTTCAACCCCTGGCTCTGCACATGCCAGTCGGCGATCTTTTCAC
>DMKG01000286.1:2369-3532 GCA_003454415.1 Alphaproteobacteria bacterium | reverse complement strand
ACACTTTTGAGACGACGCCGCGGCGGGATTAGGAGTGTAGCTCAACTGGAAGAGCACCGGTCTCCAAAACCGGGGGCTGGGGGTTCGAGCCCCTCCACTCCTGCCACTCCCCGCGCGGGGGGATGGCGGGAAAAGGCGATAAGGCATCTGGAAGATTTTATGGAAACGTAATGGCGAAAACTTCACCTTTTGAATTCATTCAGCAGGTGCGCCGGGAAACCGCCAAGGTGACCTGGCCCACCCGTAATGAAACCGCAGTGACCACCCTCATGGTGTTCATTATGGTGGCGCTCGCCTCCGTATTCTTTGCGGTGGTGGATATGGTGCTCCAGTTCGGGGTCAAATACCTGCTTGGCGCGGGCGGTTAGGAAGCGCGGCATGGAAAAACGCTGGTATATCGTGCACACCTATTCGAATTTTGAAAAGAAAGTGGCGGAGTCCATCAAGGAGCAGGCGGTCGCGCAGGGGCTGGAGGACAGGTTTGAAGAAGTCCTGGTGCCGACCGAGGAAGTGATAGAAATGCGGCGCGGCCGCAAGGTGCAGTCGGAGAGAAGGTTTTTCCCTGGCTATGTGCTGGTGAAAATGGAGTTGAATGACGACACCTATCACCTGATCAGGAATACCGGAAAGGTCACCGGCTTTCTGGGCAGCGGTAACCGGCCCATGCCGGTTCCGGAGGCGGAAGTCGCGCGCATTATGAACCAGGTGCAGGAAGGTATTGAACGGCCCAAGCCGCTCATCAGTTTCGAGATCGGCGAACAGGTCCGGGTGAGCGACGGCCCCTTCACATCGTTTAACGGTCTGGTGGAGGAGGTGGACAGGGACCGGGCGCGGCTCAAGGTGGCGGTGTCGATCTTTGGCCGGGCCACGCCGGTTGAACTGGAGTTCAGCCAGGTGGAGAAGATGTGACGCAGTTTGGGCGTCCTGCCGCAGGCGGGCGGGCGCTTGTTTGATCTGTGGGAGGCGAGGCTCAGAATGCCGGGCGGCCGCACCACAAACCCCAAAGCCGCCGGCAGGGCCGGCGCATGAAAGAGGGAAGTTATGGCAAAGAAGATTACCGGTTACATAAAACTGCAGTGTAAGGCGGGTCAGGCGAATCCTTCGCCGCCGATTGGCCCGGCGCTGGGTCAGCGCGGTCTGAACATCATGGAATTCTGCAAGGC
>DMKG01000286.1:0-2201 GCA_003454415.1 Alphaproteobacteria bacterium | reverse complement strand
AACATCATGGAATTCTGCAAGGCGTTCAACGCCCAGACTCAGAGCTTCGAGGCCGGCACGCCGCTGCCTGTGGTGATTACAGTATTTGCGGACAAGTCCTTCAGCTTTGCGGTCAAGACGCCGCCCGCCACGCATTTTCTGAAGCAGGCGGCGAAAATCAACAAAGGCTCCAACGCGGCCGGAAGGGTTTCCGCTGGTTTCGTGACCATGGAGCAATGCCGCGAGATTGCCGAAAAGAAGCTGCAGGATCTGAATGCCAACGACCTCGATGCAGGCGCCCGGATCATCGCCGGTTCTGCCCGGTCAATTGGCCTGGAAGTAAGGAATTAACCTATGGCGCGTTTGACAAAACGGCAAAAGCAGGCCGCAGCGAACATTGACCGCAATCGTGTCTATGCGCTGGAAGAAGCCGTCAGGCTGATCAAGGCCCATAGCACGGGCAAGTTCGATGAGACGGTGGAAGTCGCCATGAATCTGAATGTGGACCCGCGCCATGCTGACCAGATGGTGCGTGGCGTCGTGCAGCTTCCCCATGGCACCGGAAAGACCTTGCGCGTCGCGGTGTTCGCCAAGGGCGACAAGGCCGATGCGGCGAAGGCGGCGGGCGCGGATGTCGTCGGCGCTGAAGATCTGATGGAAAAGGTGCAGGGGGGCGAAATCAATTTCGACCGGTGCATCGCCACCCCCGACATGATGCCTGTTGTGGGGCGTCTCGGCAAGGTGCTGGGGCCGCGCGGCCTGATGCCAAATCCGAAGCTTGGAACCGTCACCAACGACGTGGCGGAGGCGGTGAAGGCGGCGAAAGGCGGGCAGGTGGAGTTCCGGGTCGAAAAGGCCGGCATCATCCACGGCGGCGTAGGCAAGTCCAGTTTCGATGAGGCGGCTCTGTGCGACAATATCCGCGCCTTCACGGGCGCCGTGACGCGCGCAAAACCGGAAGGCGCCAAGGGCGCCTATGTCAAGAAAGTCTCTCTCAGCTCCACCATGGGGCCGGGAATTAAGGTGGATTTCACGAGCCTTGCGACCGGCTGACCGGCCGGGTTCGTGACGAATACGTCTGTCCGCAGCCGGATGATTTCATCAGAGGGCGGACGGATATCCGGGGGTTTCGAATCGCAAAAAGCGGTTCGAATCGTGGTCTGCAGCGGGCGCTCAGGCGCTGGCCGCAGACGACATCCTGTCCGAGATTGCGGGTTCTGGTCCGGTTCGCCGGTCAGATTAAAAACCGCCTGCATGAGACGGGGCAAGACGTGAAAGGCCTGTATTCGGCTGGTCTGAATACGGCAAGGATCGGTTTGATCCGGGACAGGCGCAAGCGGTTCCGCGCCTCCATGGTGGAGGGCCAGGGGTATCCTGGCGGGCGGAGCTGGTCCAACAGGGTGGGGACCGCATGGTGCGGGCCCGACCGGTTTAAGGAGTAAGAAATGGACCGGGCGCAAAAGCAAGAGATGATCACCGAACTTAACGGCGTTTTCAACGACGCCGCCGTGGTCGTTGTTTCCCATTATTCGGGCATGAGCGTGAGCGAAATGAGCACGCTTCGCCAGCGGATGGGAAGCGCGAATGCGAAAGTCAAGGTGATCAAGAACAGGCTGGCGAAGCGCGCGCTTGAAGGTACGCCAAGTATTGGCATTCTGGACCTGCTGACGGGGCCAACGGTCATCGCCTATTCGGCGGACCCGGTCGCGGCCGCAAAGGTGGCGATGGAATATGCCAAGGAGAACGACAAGTTCATCATCCGTGGAGGCACGATGGGGCTCACGGTGCTCGACAAACAGGGCGTCGAGAACCTGGCCAGGCTGCCCTCGCTCGATGAACTCCGCGCCAAGCTGGTGGGTATGATCAGCACCCCTGCGACACGGATCGCCGGCGTGCTGGCGGCGCCCGCCGGGCAATTGGCGCGCGTGCTCAAGGCGCATGCCGACAAGAATGCAGCCTAGTGGTCCGGTTCTGATATTCGCATCCCGTTTTAGGCGGGTCCGTTTGCGGATGTCGGAACCCTGAGGGCCATCAGGAAATAGAAATAACTGGTGGAGTTTTGGATTTGACCACCAGGGCCAGTTCAACCAGTAAACCATCAAACCGAAGGAAGAGCCCAAAATGGCTAATTTGGAAAAAATCGTCGAAGATCTGTCCGCTCTGACCGTACTCGAAGCGGCCGAGCTTTCGAAAATGCTTGAAGAGAAGTGGGGCGTGTCCGC
>DMKG01000009.1:1400-2891 GCA_003454415.1 Alphaproteobacteria bacterium | reverse complement strand
GCCGGCATTGTTCACCAGAATGTCGACCCGTCCAAAGGTGGCCACGGCCTGCTCGACGGCGGTCTGCCAGGCGGCCTCGCTTGCGACGTCGAAATGAATGAACACGGCCTGGCCGCCCTTGCCGTTGATCATGGAAACGGTTTCACGCCCGCCCGCCTCGTTCACATCGGAAACGATGATGCTGGCGCCTTCCTCGGCCATCAGCAGCGCATGTTCGCGCCCCATGCCCGAGCCCCCGCCGGTGATGAAAGCAATCTTTCCCGCAACCCGTCCAGCCATTCCTGTCTCCCTGATTTTGATTTGTTTTATAGCAGCTTATGCGCGGCTGGCCAGCATGTCCATGCTGTTGACGGCCTGATCAATAAAGGCCCGTTCACGCGCTTAGACCCATGGCGTTTCCAAGCCAACTCGTATAATAGTTATGGGGTACGCAGCAGGAGGAAAAACATGCACGCATTATTTGAAAAACAGGGTCATGTCGGCATCATCACCATGAACCGGCCGGACGCCCTCAACGCCCTCAGCCCGGAAATGATCTGTCAGCTGGCGGATTACTGGAAAGAGGTGCGCGACAATCCCGATATTCGCGTCGCGGTGGTGACCGGGGCCGGACCGAAATCATTTTGCTCGGGGGCCGATCTGGGCCAGCTGATCCCGCTGTTCACCGGCGCCCGCACCCCGCAAAATGATTACGAAAAGCGGGTGGTGGCGGATCGCGGCCTTACCGGCATCGGCATTTTGCGGGATTTCGACACGGTGAAACCCGTCGTGGCGGCGGTCAACGGCTTCGCGGTGGCGGGCGGTACGGAAATGCTGCAGGGCACGGATATCCGGGTGGCTTCCGAAAAGGCCCGTTTCGGCCTGCAGGAGGTGAAATGGGCGATTTTCCCCGGCGGCGGCTCGACCGTGCGCCTGCCGCGCCAGATCCCCTATTGCCGCGCGATGGAGATTCTCATCACCGGCGATCTGATCAGCGCCCAGGAAGCCTATATGATCGGCCTGGTCAACAAGGTGGTGCCCCAGGAAAAGGTTATGGACGCGGCCATGGAATACGCCGCGAAACTGGCCAAGAACGGACCTGTCGCCGTGCAGGCGATCCGCCGTTCCGCGCGGGAATGCATCGGCTATCCCGAAAAGGAGGCGCTGGAAATGGAAAGCAAGTTCGCCGCCCCCGTGCTGAAAACCGAGGATGCGGTGGAAGGCCCGCGCGCCTTCATGGAAAAGCGCGAGCCGGTGTTCAAGGGCCGTTAAGCGGACCTCGCATTCTGGCCAAAGCCGCCAATCTGCGGCATAATGGCGGGAGCCCGCCTCCCGCCATTTTTATTGAGAGCAGCCATCCATGAACAAACGTTACAGCAAGGCCGACGCGCCGCCCGGAAAATTCGGCGTCAGCGATGAAGCGCTGGCGAACCACCCCACGGTTTTCCGCAATGATCTTTTCAAGGGCAAGCGCGTGCTGGTGTCGGGCGCCGGCAGCGGCATCGGCAAGGC
>DMKG01000009.1:938-1199 GCA_003454415.1 Alphaproteobacteria bacterium | reverse complement strand
CGGCATCGGCAAGGCGACGGCCTATCTTTTCGCTCGGCTCGGCGCGGATCTCGTCATCTGCGGCCGTAACGAGGAAAGGCTGGCGGTCGCGGAAGACTGGCTGAAGAAATTCGGCGCGAAGGTGGAAACCCACGCCCTTTCCATCCGCGACCATGACGCGGTGGCGAAAATGATCGATAGCGCCTTCGCCAATGGCGGCGTCGACATTCAGGTGAACAATGCGGGCGGGCAGTTTTCGCAAAAGGCGATCGATTATTCGGT
>DMKG01000009.1:474-598 GCA_003454415.1 Alphaproteobacteria bacterium | reverse complement strand
GCACCTGGTACATGATGCAGAATCTCGCCCGCCATCTGCGCGATGCGGGCCGGCCCGGCCATATCATCAATATCGTGGCGGATATCTGGCGCGGCATGCCGGATGCGGCGCATACCTGCGCGGC
>DMKG01000009.1:0-245 GCA_003454415.1 Alphaproteobacteria bacterium | reverse complement strand
ACCTGCGCGGCGCGCGCGGGCGTCGTCTATCTTTCGAAAACCGTCGCCGTCGAATGGGCCGAACACCAGATTCAGGTCAACTGCGTCGCGCCCGGCGCGGTGGAGACCGAAGGCTTCGGCAATTATCCGCCCGAGGCCTCGGCCACCTTCGCCCAGGCGAACCCCATGCTGCATGTGGGGGAATCCTTCGACATCGCCGAGGCCTGCGCCTATCTCGCCGCGCCGTCCGGCAAGTTCATCACCGG
>DMKG01000129.1:2844-4360 GCA_003454415.1 Alphaproteobacteria bacterium | reverse complement strand
GTGTGCTCTTCCGATCTATCATAGCCGAACAGACGGAAAATACCGCGCACCACGAAATGCACCATTGCGACAAAAGGCCGGAAAAGCCAGATGACGCCTTCCATGATGATGGAAAGCGCCAGCGCAGAATGTTCCGCCCGGGTGATCGCGTAGGTCTTGGGCAGCACCTCGGTGAACACCACCACCAGAAGCGTCATCATGGCCGTGGCGTACAGCACCCCCGCACTGCCGAACAATTCGATCATGACGCCTGTCGCCAGTGCCGAGGCGAGAATATTCACCAGATTATTGCCAAGCAGCACGGTTCCCAGCACGCTCTCCCGGGCGTTGATGATGCGCTCCGCCGCCTTTGCGCGCCGCGACCCCTCGTTCGCGAGCAGATGGATACGCGCGCGCTGCGCTGCGGTGAACGCTGTCTCGGAGGCGGAGAAAAGCGCCGATAAAAGCAGCAGCATCAAGATCGCGCCGATCATAACCTCCAGTGGTATAGAGATTTCTATCGGATTTTCCATCAGCGCCCTGTCTCCTTCCGCTTCAAGCCAAATTATCCCATCACCAGATCGTCCAGCCACGCTTGCCGGTGTGTGACACCGTATCTTTCAAGCCCCGGCTGAATGCTGCAGAACTGCAAGAACGGTATTCCTGTCCACATCGCTGGTCATGAAACAATCGCCGATGGCGCGCGGAAGAATAAAGTTCAGGCGGCCCTGTGCGGCTTTTTTATCCTGAGCCATATGAGACAGCAATCTGTCCGCCTCGATCGGCCCGCCCGCGATCTGGGCGATGCGCACCGGCAAGCCCATTGCGGAAAGATGCCGGGACACCCGCGTGCTATCCTGCCCGGTTACCAGCCCCATCCTGGCCGCCAGCTCAAAAGCGAGACAGATTCCGACCGCCACGCCCTCCCCATGCAGAAGCCGCTCGCTGTAGCCGGTCTCCTTTTCCAGCGCATGACCGAATGTATGTCCGAGATTGAGCAGGGCGCGCGGGCCGCTTTCGCGCTCATCCTGCACCACGAGGGCCGCTTTCGCAGCACAGCTTGTGCCGACCGCCCGTATGCGCGCCGCCTTTTCGCCGTCGAGAATAGATCTTCCCTCCCCTTCCAGCCAGGCGAAAAAAGCGGCGTCTCCAATCAGGCCGTATTTAACCACCTCCGCATAACCTGCAAGAAATTCCCGGCGTGGGAGCGAGTCCAGCAGGGAGATATCCGCCAGAACCATACGGGGCTGATAAAACGCGCCGACAAGATTCTTGCCCAACCTGCTGTTAATTCCTGTTTTTCCGCCAACCGACGAATCCACCTGCGCCAGCAGAGTGGTGGGAATTTGCACAAAATCGACCCCCCGCCTTAGGACAGAGGCCGCAAATCCCGTCAGATCGCCGATCACCCCTCCGCCAAAGGCCAGGACCAGATCGCCGCGCTCGATCTTTTCTTCCAGCAGCCAGTCGAGCAGCGCCTCCAACTCCGTAAAATTCTTGCTCTGCTCCCCTGCGGCCACCACCCGGACCACCGGTA
>DMKG01000129.1:444-2633 GCA_003454415.1 Alphaproteobacteria bacterium | reverse complement strand
CCCTGCGGCGACCACCCGGACCACCGGGGCGATCCCTTCGCTGTCGAGGGAACTCAGAAGGGCCGGCAGATGCCTTGCGGCGACATGCGTATCGGTGACGACGGCGATGCGCTTTCGCCGCAGCAAAGGAAGAAGAAGGCTTCCCGCCTGCTTCAGCAGGCCGGCGCCAATATATATGTCATAAGCCCGCTCCCCCAGTGCGACATGCACCCGCTGCGGCGGCGTTTCGTTCATGCGGGATGACCCTGAGGCTGCGCGAAATATTCGTTAAGCTTTTCAAGAATGGTAGTGACCACTTCTTCATGTGGCGCATCAACGCTGTCCACAACAATGTCAGCGAGCGCGTAAACCGGATAACGTTCGTCGCGCAGACGGCTCAGGATTTCCCGTTGATCGCCCCCTTTCAATAAGGGGCGGTTGTTGCGCCGCGCAACCCGTTTCAACAGCAGATCCAGATCCGCCCGGAGCCAGATGGATACGCCATATCTGGCGATGTTGTCACGGGTTTCCTGATTCATGAAGGCGCCGCCCCCAGTCGCCAGCACGCCCCCGGGCGGGTTGCCCTTGTGCATGTCCTGCAGCAGACGTTCGATCACCTTGCCCTCCCCCCGCCGGAAGGCAGGCTCCCCATGTTTCTCGAAGATTTCGGCAATCGACATGTCTGCTGCGATTTCAATTTCGCTATCAGCGTCGATAAAATTGATCCCCAGCCGCGCCGCCAGCCGCTTGCCAACTGTACTCTTGCCCGCGCCCATCAGGCCCACAAGCACTATGACCCTGTCCCCCGCAGGGTTGGCGGAAGCGTTGGAGGCGGCTGGATCAGCCTTTGATTCAGAACATTCCATTTTCCTAGAATAGCCGAAACCGCACCTGTTATTAACCCGGAAAATACCGCAATGGCGGCATTGAACCGCCGGCGCGCAGCCTATAGTGTCGCGGATGCGGAAAACGATTGGCCGGATTCGGTTGTCAGGACAATTACCGGCGCCGTCACTGCAGATAAGGCGAAGCGGTCTCCATAACCCTGATCTCCCCTTCCTTGCGTGAGGTTCTGGACCGCCGCGCGATCAGGGTGCGCCAGCCATGAGGGCGTAGGCGGCCCCTGAAGACAGGCCTGAAAATCTGGCCAAACTTAAAAAGGTGCAGTCAAAAAAATGCCAAGAATATTTGTCCTCATCCTAACGCTGGTCGCCCTGTTGCTGGTGAGTGGTGGAATTTATGTGGCGGTCTGGAATGTGCCCGCGCCGGTCAGGACTGTCGAGAAAGATTTGCCCAATGACATGCTGGCGCAATAGCTGCGATTACAGATTTATTCTCATCTGTCTGACTTTCCTTGCCCTGAATGCGCCTTTATCCTTACAGGCGCAGGCTCCAGTCCCCCTGCAGCCAGCGCCGCTTGCTCCCCCCGCTCAAAATGCGCCGCCCCCCCTTCAGACGCCCGAAGATGCGATCGTCACCGGCACGCTGAAGGAGCCGGACATTTCCGGCGTAGGTCTGCTGGACGAGACCAATGGCGGCTTTGGCCGGCAAACCTGGCGGGGCGCCGACGGAGGGCTGGTTGCGCAGCTAGTTCCCCAAATTCCTTCCTCAACCCCTTCGGCGAGCCTGCAGGAACTGACCCGAAGACTGATGCTCAGTGATGCGGAACCCCCTGCCGGTCTTCCTGGCGGGGTTTCGTTTCTGGCGCTGCGCGTTGAAAAATTGCTTCAGGCCGGTCAGGTGGAACTGGCAGGACGTCTGGCGAATCTGGCCGGCGCCAATACGAAAGATGAACGCCTGCAGCGGGCGCGGGCGGAAATCGCCCTGGTTCAGGGAGAAACCAATAGCGCCTGCGCCCATGCTGCGGCGAATATCCGCGAAAGTTCTGACGCCTTCTGGCTTAAATTAACAGGTTTTTGCCAGGCGCTGAAAGGTGATGAGGCGGCCGCGCAACTGAGCGCCGAACTCGCCGCTGAACAGGACGCGGATGACGCTGGTTATCAGGCTCTGCTGACGGCCCTGCTCCACAAAACCGGAAACCTGCGTGGAAAGGCCATACGCCCGGATATTCTGAAACTGGCCATGATCAGGTCCGCGGAATTGCCCATACCGGACAGTCTGTTTCAGAACGCTTCCGCTGTCACTTTGCAGATGGCCGCCCAGATGCCGCAACTGTCCCCAGAGGCCCGTCTAGCTGTTGCGGAACGCGC
>DMKG01000129.1:0-244 GCA_003454415.1 Alphaproteobacteria bacterium | reverse complement strand
TTGCGGAACGCGCCGCCGCCGCTGGCGCCCTTGCGCCTGAAGAACTGACCAGACTTTACGGCGCCATGAAGTTTTCGCCAGAAGCCCGCGCGAAAGCAATCGAACGGGCCCCAAAAATGCCAGCGCCCGCCGCCAACGCCCTGCTGTTTCAGGTTGTACAGGGGCAGGAGCCTTTCGCCAGAGGGCCCGCCCTCGCCGCGGCCTGGTCACAGGCGCGAACCAATGACCGCCAGCAAGGCGCGTC
>DMKG01000149.1:1381-2956 GCA_003454415.1 Alphaproteobacteria bacterium | reverse complement strand
GCATGTCGAGGTGCTGATGTAACAGCGCAGCCTCAGCCTGCCTTGCCTCAGCCCGCCTCGCCGTCGCCTTCATCCGCCAATCGCTGCAACGCGTCAACAATGGGGCCAAGCAGCGTTGCATCGGGTTCGATATCCGCTTCGTCGCAATATGCAGGATACTCCTTAGCTATGTACTTCATAAGGGCGGCATGCCTGCGCGGCAGGGCATGAAAGGCGGGGGCAAGAGTTTCAATCGCCTCCTGTGCCGCCGCGAGCGCCGCCGCCGCATCCCCGTTTTCTGAAAGCCTGTTGCCCAGATTAATTAGGGATGTTGCCAGATTGGGGCGATAGACCTCTGGTCGCGCCGCCGCCAAATCACGGTAGATCGCCACCGCTTCCTGCGCCGCCGCGAGCGCCCCCGCCGCATCCCCGTTATCGGAAAGCCAGTTGCCCAGATTGTTCAAGTATGCTGCCAGATCGGGGCGATAGATTTCTGGTTGCACGACTGCCAGATCACGGTATGTCTCTACTGCCTCCCGCGCCGCTGCTAGCGCCTTGGGCGCTTTTCCGACCTTTGAATACAGGCTGCTGAGTTGGGTCAGGGAGAGGGCCAGATTGTTGCAATGTCTTTCATCCCCGGTCGCCGCTAGTTTCCGGTTAATGGTTATTTCTTCCTGCTTGGCCCCAAGCTCTTCTTGCAGATCGCCGTAGGACGAAAGGTATTTGCTGAGTCGGCGTAGCAGTTCCGATAAGAATGGAAGATACATGTCGGGGTGTGCCGTGGCTATTTCCCTGCCTATCTCCACGGCCTCCCGCGCCGCTTTAATTGCACCCTGTGACTCCCCAATAGCAGCTCTGTACGCGAATAAATTTGTGAGAAAGATGGCGCGTCTATCAGGCCACTGCTCGTTCTGTATCAGAAGTTCTGCTATTCTCACAGCGAGGTAATTAAGACCGAGGGAAGGTTGCACCACACCGACAAAATAGCTGAGCGTCATTGCCCGCTTCACGTCGTTGCCGAGCATATCAACCAGCATTCCGGAAAACTTGTTGTTCGCCCCGCCCAGGATCAACGATATATCGTAATCGACCTGGCCCAGCTTTTCGATCACTGTCTTGTCGCTATCCTGTAAAGCGGCCCACAGCCATTCGGGAGCGATATCGGTCCGTTCCTGCAACACGCGATGCAGCAGCACGGCAGCGGCGATATCCGGCTGCGGTGCTGCCCATTTGTCACCATCCCACCAGGGCAGGCCGGATATCGCATCGACAATGCGATCCGGCGCGGGCAGGCCCATCTCCAGTTCCGGCGCGGCCAGACGGCGCAGGCAGGCGGCATCCACTTCGCCGCGCAATACCGCCATCGCGGACAGGCGACCGCCCCCGTTTTCGCCCAGGCCTGCGGCCCGTCCGGCATTGTTCAGCCGGGCGATTTCCCGCCGCACCAGGGCCTGCACCACCTCCCGCCCGTCAATGCCCAGCGCCTGACCGGGTTCCAACACGCCGTGAATGGCGGCGGCGGTAACGATCAGCGGCAGACCGTGCAAGACCGGGTCGCGCGCTTGCCATGTGGTCATCTCGTCCTCACCGACGCCC
>DMKG01000149.1:0-1051 GCA_003454415.1 Alphaproteobacteria bacterium | reverse complement strand
GGGCAAGCGTTACCGATTGGTTGTCCAGAATGGCATCGGCATGGGCCGCGTCCACGCGTGGCTGCCACTCGGCCGGGCTTTGACGCGTCAGCAGCAACAAACGCACGTTACAGGGGAGTTCGTTTTCGTCAACTTCCGCCAATGCGCGCATCAGGCCGTCAATCTGTTGCGGGTCTTCCTCCGGATAATCAAGGATCAGGAACAGCCCGCCATCCTTCAACGCGTAGATCGCGCCATCCGTGTCCCGGCGGGCAAAACCGGCATTCCAGCCTTCGTCGTTCAGCGTTTGCGCAACCTCCGCGGCCAGACGGCTTTTGCCCGCGCCGCCCGGCCCGGTCAGAAGCCGCAGGCGGATTTTCGGCCCGGTCCGTGCCCAGTTGAGCAGATCGTTTCTTTCATTATCCCGGCCATGCAGCGCGCTGATCCGGAATTGCCATTGCATCGCCTTGAAGACATCAGGCTCCCCATCGGGTAGCTTGCGCCAATTCAGAATCGGCACAGATGGCGGTGCGCCGGTGGTGAAGTTTTGTGTAACGGTGCCATTGACATCGCCGATCACCACATTGCCGGTGATGTCGCTGGCGTCGATTTCGCGGCGGTCGAGGAACCGGAACATCCGCTAGTCCGCGAAATGGTTGAGATAGAGGCCGAAGACCGCAACCGTGAGGCTTAGCGCGCCGAGGCAGAAATGGGCGATTGTGAGCTTGTCGCAGCCCGCCTTTGTAGTGGAAGCGGGCGGTGGGGCCGCAACGGTGGGGCGATAATCCTGTTCCGCCTTGCCGTGCACATCGCCGATGATGATGTTCCCGGTCGCGTCTTTGACATGGGTGCGCCTGCCGCCGGAGAAGAAGCGGAACAGGGCGAACAGCACCTCAAACCCACCAAACAGGAACAAGCTAATTATGAGCCAACCTTGCATTCCGCCCCCCGACTTGAACTATGCCACACGGAAATTATAGCACAGGCGGCGATTGGTGCTGCAAATCGCGGTTCTCATATACCAACAGCCGCGCGCTGCTTCCGGTTTGGTCATGCGCGGTGATGCTTGCCT
>DMKG01000082.1:10783-11098 GCA_003454415.1 Alphaproteobacteria bacterium | reverse complement strand
CGCCACCCGGGGGATGGTCTAGAGCATCGCATTCGTAATGCGGGGGTCGCGTGTTCGAGTCACGCAGGCGGCACCATTTTACCTAAAAAAGCCCGCTGTCTACAGCGGGCTTTTTTATTATATGACATTTACATCTGTTGCTCAGCATCTCTCCAGTCAAGAAGCGTGGTCGTGCCATTGAAGAACCCCAAAAAGGCGTCGTACGCCAAGCGCCGAGTGGCTTTATCTCTCGAAGCTTTGATACGCGGCAAGCACGGCGGGTAATGTTTCAAGTTCGGCTATCTGCTTCGCAGGTGATGAAGGGAAAGTTCACCG
>DMKG01000082.1:0-10526 GCA_003454415.1 Alphaproteobacteria bacterium | reverse complement strand
ACGGACGGAATATCGGTTCTGGCGAAGTCCTCACCCTTGAACAGCAGCGGCTCGCCGGAAGATTAGCAGTCTCTTCATGATCTTATGGAGGAGACGAACCATGAGCAAGATCCAGAAACGCCGGCAGGGTCAGAACATCCTTGCGAGAGGATATGCAGACTTATCATCCAGGCGCGGCAGACTGGATTAAACGATCCTTCTACTGATCAAGTCTGCGACTTCACCTCCCTGAATTTCGAAGGATATCTGTCAGCCCTTTTATAATTTCTTAATGGTGATTCTCTCAACACGTATGGAGTAATTATCAAGTTTGCTCCAAATTCCGGCCATGCATAACGTGAAACACTCAAGTATGGCTGATAGAGTTTTGTCCGGGCATTATCCATGCGTTATGGCCCATACAGTATTCAGTCAGAACCATGTGCGGGTTATTTCTTCTCCCGACATGACGGATTTAAGGTCTGAAACTGTCAAACATGTGCTGGGGCAAATCTATGACGCGATCGAATTCTTTCAGGGGGATAAGGGATATCATAGCATCCTGCTGGAATTTGATGAGCCTTTCATTCACTGCGAACATCAATTCGAGACGCTGCTCTGGAACTTGTTACAGGCGCTGCATGATGAAGACAGTAAATCCTTTGCCTGGAATGAAAAAGTAGAGTCGGACCCCGGCTCCGTCCAATTCAGTTTCAGCCTGATGGGGAAGGCGTTTTATATCATCGGCATGCATCCCAAAAGCAGCCGGAGAGCGCGCCAGTCGCCTAAGCCGATGCTGGTGCTAAATCCGCATGAACAGTTCGAAAAAATCCGGGCTACCGGCAATTATGAGAAAGTGCGCGATAAAATTCGCCGCCTGGACATAGCCTATTCAGGAACGCGCAACCCGATGGCCGATGATTTCGGCAACACGTCAGAAGCCCTTCAGTATAGCGGCAGACAGGTGGATAAGGAAAGTTGGCGATGCCCTTTTCGACCCAGAAATCAGAAAACGACTATGCTTTAATACCACCCCGTAGCGGCGCCGCCTTTTGTCTCTCCAAAGGACAACGGCTGACCATTATGGATGTTAAGGGTGAGCAGGTCGCCGATCTGGTTTGCTATAACGCCAGGGATATTGCCGAATACCTTTCGTCAGGCCGCACGTTCGATTATGAGGAGACGCTATTTCTGACAACAGGCAACCGTTTTTTTTCCAATCGCAGCAATGTCATGTTCAGCATCATACACGATGATGTGGGAAGGCATGATTTTCTGCTGACTCCCTGCAGCAAAGATACGTTTCGCATTATATACGGCCACACCGACCCGCATCACGGCTGTCTCGGCAATCTGCGCCAGGCGCTTAAGCCATATGGCGTTGAAAGCGATAATATTCCCACAACGTTTAACGTTTTCATGAATGTCGCGCTAGACGGCGAAACCGGAAGGATCGCCGTTTTGCCGCCGAAAAGCGCGGCCGGTAATACGTTGACCATCCAGGCCCATATGGATTTGGTGGTGGGCCTCACCGCCTGCTCGGCGGAGCTTTCCAACAATGGCCGCTTTAAACCCATTGCCTATCGTATTGATTGAAATCATCGCGAGATGCGTCTGCGCTCGCCCTCATAAATCCGGACACTAAAATCGTCCATTAACCGGACAAGGGTCTTTCCGAATGGAATACTTATTTCAGCAGCCGCAAAACTGTTGGGAATTGATTTCGGTAATCACGCCCATTCTTGGGTGAGCGAAGCGTTTCTTAGACTTCATTATTCAATATTTCATGAGGAGCAATATGCCGGAACAATCAATTGGCTGGCTGGCCGCCATCATCATCGGCGGCCTTGCAGGGTTTATCGCCGAAAAGCTCATGAAGTCCGATCACGGATTACTGATGAATATCATTCTCGGCATTACAGGGGCGTTTGTCGCGAATGTGATTTTTTCGGCATTGGGAATCCTGACAATAGGCTGGATCGGCTATTTGATCGCCGGCGTCGTGGGCGCCTGCCTCCTGATCGGGTTGGCGAGGATGCTGCGCGGCAAGCAGGTTTGAATAATTATGCTGAAATTATACGTCTTTTCTGGATGAGGAAGACAGGAGGAACGGATGAGCAAAAAAAATCATTACCCTAAGGGCGGGGAAACTCATCAAACGGCTAAAATGGGCCAATCCGCCCTTACGAGCAATCTCGGCGCGCCGGTTTCCGATAACCAGAACAGCTTGACGTCAGGCGCGCGCGGACCGGTGCTGCTTGAAGATTTCCTCCTCCGTGAGAAAATCTTTCATTTCGATCATGAGCGTATTCCAGAACGCATCGTGCATGCGCGGGGTTCTGCGGCGCACGGGTTTTTTGAATTGTATGAATCGCTTTCCGACGTCACCACTGCGGATCTTTTCCAGCGCGCAGGCGAGAGGACGCCTGTATTTACCCGCTTTTCAACAGTCGCCGGCGGCGCCGGATCTGTTGATACGCCGCGCGACGTACGCGGTTTCGCCGTAAAGTTCTACACTCAAAAAGGAAATTGGGATCTTGTCGGTAACAACATACCGGTTTTTTTCATTCAGGATGCAATCAAGTTTCCAGACCTGATCCACGCCGTAAAGATGGAGGCCGATTGCGGTTACCCGCAAGCCGCCAGCGCGCATGATACGTTTTGGGACTTTATTTCGCTCATGCCCGAATCCACCCATATGATCATGTGGGCGATGTCTGACCGCGCCATTCCGCGTTCTCTGCGCATGATGGAAGGTTTTGGAGTTCATACTTTTCGTTTTATCAACGCCAAGGGTAAATCCACTTTTGTGAAGTTCCACTGGAAACCCAAACTCGGCCTGCAATCCACCGTATGGGACGAGGCTGTGAAACTTCAGGCGGCAGACAATGATTACCATCGTCGTGACCTCTTTGAATCGATTGAGCAGGGAGATTTCCCGGAATGGGAGCTGGGACTGCAGCTTTTTGACCAGAAGCTGGCTGATTCCCTGCCCTATGATGTGCTCGACCCGACGAAACTGATCCCAGAGGAGAAAGTGCCGCTGCGAATGGTGGGACGCATGGTCCTTAACCGCAATCCGGATAATTTTTTTGCGGAGACAGAACAGGTGGCCTATTGCCCGGGCAATATTGTCCCCGGTATCGATTTCACGAATGATCCGCTATTGCAAGGCCGGCTGTTCAGTTATCTCGACACGCAGAAATCCCGCCTGGGTACCGCCAATTTTCACCAGATCCCGATCAACGCGCCCAAGTGCCCGTTCGCCAATTTTCAGCGCGACGGGATGATGCAAACCCTCGTGCCGGCGGGACGTGCGAATTATGAACCAAACAGTCTCGGCGAGGCGGATGAGGAGCCCGGACCACGTGAATGTCCCGTCAGCGGTTTTTCCAGTTTTCCCGGCCGGGCTGAAAATGAGGAACAGGGCGAAAAGTTACGCTTACGTCCTGAATCTTTTGCGGATCATTACAGCCAGGCGCGCATGTTTTTCGAATCACAGACTGAGAACGAGCAGGCTCATATCGCCTCGGCGCTGGTTTTTGAACTTTCCAAGGTCATGCTGGAGCATGTGCCGCCCCGTGTTGTGGCCAATTTGCGCAATGTCAGTGAAGAGCTCGCCAAACGGGTGGCTGGCGGACTTAATATCGCTTTACCGAAAAAAGCTCCTGCCGCAGCAAGCTTGCAGCAGCTTGACCCTTCTCCCGCGCTTTCGATTCAGAAAAACATGAAAGCAATCCTCAAAGGCCGGTGCGTGGGCATTCTAATCGCAGATGGCAGCGACGCCGTCATGCTTTCCAGGTTAAAAAAAGCCATCCAGAAATCAGGCGCAACAGTCAAATTGGTTGCGCCTAAAATCGGTGGAGCCAGGCTTTCGGATGGAAACGTGATGAAGGCGCATGGGCAGCTCGCGGGCGCCCCGTCGCAACTTTTTGATGCGGTAGCGGTATTGCTGTCGTCAAAAGCCGTGGGGATGCTGATCAAAGAGTCGGCTGCTGTCGAATGGGTGGCGAACGCCTTCGCGCATCTCAAGGCTATCGGGCATAATGCCGAGGCGCAACCATTGCTGGAGCGGGCGAACGTCGTACCGGACGCCGGGGTGACTGGCCTTGACGGCGCGTTTGTGGAGGCCGCTGCAATGCGTTTCTTTGATCGTGAACCAAATATCCGGGATCTGGCATGATGAACGCGGAATCTCGGCGCTCCCACGCCCGCTCCGGCGGTAACAGGCCCGGCCCCGCGTCTTCGCCCTTGAACAGCAGCGGCTAGCCGGAAGAGGGTCCTGCTCAGCCCGCCGCCCTGGCGGGAAGCGGGGGTTTCGCCCGGTAATCATGTTTGGTGCGCGGCAGGTGCGGCAGAACTTCCTTGGCGAACAGCTCCAGATTCTTCATCACCTTGGCATGGGGCATGTCGCCCACCTGGAACGCCCCCATGAAGATGCCCGTGCCGGCGCGCTCCATATTGCGCAGCAGCCGTTCTCCCACCTGTTCCGGCGTGCCGATCAGCGCCTGGCCCGTGGCGATCATCTCGTCATAATCGAACTGTGTGGGGCGCGCCATCCGCGCCTGCACCATGTTCCGGAAGGAATCGGGGCTGGTATATCCCGGCGGCACCAGCATTTGCGGAGGCAGGGCGAAACAGCGCTTGTTGAAATATTCGATATGGGCGCGCGCCTCCTCGACGGCGGTCTTTTCATCCTTCGCCACGTAAACCATAGAGGTCCATCCGAATTTTTCCGGCCCGGCGGCGTAGCCGTATTCCTCCGCTGCGATCTGGCGGTACAGGGTGTAGTAATGCACAAGCTGGTCGATGGGCGCATAGGTGCAGATATAGGGATAGCCATGCTGCGCCGCCCAGCGGATGGTTTCAGACGATCCCTGAGAAGGCGAAAAGATCGGCGGATGGGGCTTCTGAAACACCCGCGGCCAGACATTGACATAGCGGAAGCGGAAATGCTCCCCATCCCATTCGAAAGGGCCAGGTTCCGTCCACGCCTTGATGATCAGGTCATGGGCCTCGTGGAAACGGCTGCGGGACTGGGACGGATCGAGATTGAGCGAATAATATTCAGCGCCGATGCCGCGCACGAAGCCGGACAGGATCCGCCCGCCTGAAATCACGTCCAGCATGGCCACCTCCTCGGCCACCCGCAGGGGATTTTCCCGCAGATTGACGCCATTGCCGAGAATGGCGATCTTGGCGTTTTTGGTGCGGCGCGCCAGCGTGGCCGCCATGATGTTCGGCGAAGGCATCAGCCCATAGCCGTTCTGATGGTGCTCGTTCACGCAGAGCGCGTCGAATCCAAGCTGGTCCGCATATTCGAGCTGGTCCAGATACTGGTTGTACAGTTCATGGCCGAGTTGCGGCTCGTAATAACTGTTGGGCAGCACGACCCAGGAAGAGCCGTATTTCTGCGTGACGTTTTCCGGGATCTGCGGCCAGGGCATGAGGTGAAAGAAGAAAATTTCCATCGGGGCGCTCATTTTTCAACTCCCTAGTTTCTGTCCTGCATGGCCATCATGGCGGGTCAGGCTAGCCGGCGCTGGCGAAGCGAAGGATCGCCTGCGCCATTTCCCCGGGTTTTTCCAGCGGCGCGACATGGCCCGCCCCCTCGATCACTACGAGCTGCGCGTTGCCGATCAGCTTCTGGAGCTTGCGGCCATGGGCGGCGGGAACCAGGCGGTCCTCCGCGCCCCACAGCAGCAGGACCGGAGCGGTGATGTGGTGCAGCCTGCGCTCAAGCTGCGGATTATAGGGGCGCTTCCAGATCAGCCGCGCCACCGCCGCCTGTTCCGACCACATGGCGGTGATCATCTCCGCGCTGGGCGGCGCCGCCGGCCGGAGCGCCGCCGCCATTTTCGGATCGGCGAACAGATAGCGCGGCGCTTCCTGCGGATCGAGGATGAAGAGATCGGGCATCGGCGAATCGGGCCGCACGCCTATGGGGGCCATCAGCACCAGACGCTGCACGAGATCGGGCCGCGTCACCGCAAACTCCGTGGCGATCCAGCCCCCCAGGGAGATGCCCGCCAGGGTGATGCGGCGAAGCCCCAGGGCGTTCAGCACATCCATGTAATGATAAACCAGGTCCGCCACGCTCTTGACCCAGTCGGGAAGCGGCGTGCCCGCAAAACCCGGATGCACCGGGGCGTAGACGGTGAAGCGTTCCGCCAGCGCCGCGTGAAACGGCGTCCACAGGCCAGCCCCTCCGGCCCCATGCAGCAGCAGTAACGGCTCCCCCTTGCCGCCGATCTGCACCGGAACCTGGTATCCCCTGACCTCGAGCTGTTCCGTCCGGTAGTTTTCCCCCATCTGTCCGCCCTGTTCTTGTGGTTGACCGGTCAGGCGGGTTTATTCCGCCGTACAGACTTCGCTCCGCATCATAGGCGCATTCCACGCCTCCCCGCAAGCGGGGGGGGTGGCGCCGCCTTTTTGCAAGGCGGGGCGAATCGGCCCCTTGCCGGAAGGGGCCGCGCTGCGCCGCCGGCGATCCCTCCCGGGCGCAGGCGCGCGCGGGAGGGATCAGGACAGGGAATTTATTCGGCGCGACGCGTTATGGGCGGCGGGAGAGTGAATGAATTGTTTCACTCCGCCGCGATGCTGTGCGCATGGGCGGGCGGCGTCCACAGGGTGCTGAGCTGGCGCATCACCCGGCGTTCGGCCGGGTCCCAGGCGTCGCGCCGGTGCAGGGTGCCGAGGGTGTCGAACATCACCATATCCCCCACCCGCCAGTCATGGGCGTAGACGTTTTCGGGCCGCGTGGAGTGCTGGTGCAACTCCTTCAGCAGGGCGCCGCTTTCATCCCGGGGCATGCCGATGATGTTGCGGGTGATGCCCTTGCTGACATAGAGGATTTCGCGGCCCGTATCGGGATGGCGTATCACCAGCGGGTGGATCGCCTTCGGAATGGGCGGGCGTGAAATGCCCAGGCGCGCGTTGCGCTCCTTCTTGGCCTTGAAACTCTCGCGGAAATTCTCCTCTCCTTCGGGGGCGCCGGTGATCTGCAATTCCTGATCGCCGTCCTTGCCGTAACCGGTGATGCTGTGCAGCGCATAGAGGGGGCGCAGCCGGTCGGCCAAGGCTTTGGGCAGGGAGGCGAACGCCGCATACTGATTGGAGAAACAGGTTTGCGGCGGCTTTCGGGCGGGAATTTCCACCGCCTCCAGAAAGCTTTCCTTGCCCACCGTGGGGACATAGGAATAATCCGCATGCCATTCCAGCGAGGAAGAGGCGCCCGTCCCCTGCGCCACGCCGTCATCGCCCACCAGATTGTTGACGCGCAGGATTTCCGCCACCGGATCGATGTCGCCAAACCATTCCGATCCCTTGATCAGATTGCCGAACCGGTAGGCGAAACGGACCAGTTCCCTGTCCGCCGGCGAGGCATGTCCGCGAAACACCAGCACTTGCCGTTCTTGCAGGGCCTGGCGGATGACCGTTTCATCCGCCCCGGACAGTTCCTCTTTGGGGTTCCATCCGGCCACAATCGCGCCGAGCGGTGCATCCAGTGGCGTCACTTCTATCGTCATGAGATTTCCTCCTGCCAATTGTGAGCTTGAGCCTTGAATATTGAAACATGGCCTTGGTGCAGAAGAAAGCACAATTTTTA
Organism: Alphaproteobacteria bacterium; assembly: GCA_003454415.1. Classification (GTDB taxonomy): domain Bacteria; phylum Pseudomonadota; class Alphaproteobacteria; order UBA11222; family UBA11222; genus UBA11222. Next base: position 2,938 of record DMKG01000082.1, on the reverse strand, counting down.
ACCGGTTATTACCCAGGCTTAAGTCTTTGATAAAGTTTCCCGCCTATCCTTTGTGGATGGAATCAAAAGCAAGATTCAGGGTTATCGAGGGGGATAAGGCTGCCCCTTTGGCGCTGCCGCGTGACCTGCTGTTTGGGGTGAAAGCCTTTCTTTGTGGGCTGGCGGTTATTCTGGCGATCCAGTACTGGCCCGAGCTCCGGTCCATTGTTCCCGTGAAGGCGCCATCCGGCGAATATCTGCCCGCTGGCCGGCTCGCCGATATCCATATCATCGATGGCGATACCTATGAGGACAGGATGAGCGGCGTCAGATACCGGCTCGTGAACGCGGACACGCCGGAAGCAGGAAGCCGGGCGAAGTGCGTGGCGGAACGCCGCCATGCGGAAAAGGCGGCTGCCGCCGCAAGGGATTTGATTGCAGGCGCGGGAAAGGTCGAATTCCTTGCGACGGGCAGTAAGGACCGTTACGGCAGAACCCTCGCACGGGTAGAGGTGGATGGACGGGATCTGGGCGCGGCGCTTGTCGCGCGCAAGCTCGCACGGCCATGGCGTGGCCATCGCGAGCCCTGGTGCGATCATCGCGGCAATCTGATCCTGTAGACCAACAACTATTCCAGTCCTGCCTCTATGGTGTCTTCGACAGTGCGCAGGCCGGGCCGCTTGGCGCAGACCATCACCGCCATATTGCCAGGCGCGTGTTCGTTCTTCCACATCTTGGTATGCGCCCTTGGGATGTCATGGAAGGGGAACACCTCCGACATGCAGGGGTCGATGCGGCGGTCGATCACCAGCCGGTTGGCCTGGCTGGCCTGCATGAGATTGGCGAAATGGCTGCCCTGGATGCGCTTCTGCCGCATCCACACGAAGCGGGCGTCGAAGGTCAGGTTATAGCCGGTCGTGCCCGCGCAGAACACCACCATGCCGCCGCGCTTGCAGACCATGCAGGAAACGGGGAAGGTCGCCTCTCCCGGATGCTCGAACACGAAGTCCACATCCACTCCCTTGCCGGTGATATCCCAGATGGCCTTGCCGAATTTGCGCACCTCGGTCATGTATTCGGCAAAACCCGGCCCGTTGACCTGGGGCAACTGGCCCCAGCAGTTGAAATCGTTGCGGATGATCACGCCCTTGGCGCCCAGGGACATCACGAAATCGCGCTTGCTTTCATCGGAGACGACGCCGATGGCGTTCGCGCCGGAAGTGGCGCAGAGCTGCACCGCGAAAGAACCGAGTCCGCCGCTTGCCCCCCATACCAGAACATTGTCGCCGGGGCTGAGAATATGCGGCTTGTGGCCGAACAGCATGCGGTAGGTGGTGGCCAGCGTCAGGGTGTAGCAGGCGCTTTCCTCCCAGGTCAGATGCCTCGGGCGCGGCATGATCTGCTGCGCCTGCACCCGGCAGAACTGGGCGAAGGAGCCGTCCGGCGTCTCATAGCCCCAGATGCGCTGGCTGTTGGAGAACATGGGGTCGCCGCCATTGCATTCCTCGTCGTCGCCATCGGTCTGGTTGCAGTGCACAACAACCTCGTCCCCGACCTTGCAGCGGGTGACTTTCGATCCCACGGCGTAAACGATGCCGGAAGCGTCGGAACCGGCGATGTGATAGGGCTGATCATGTACGTCGAAGACCGAGACCGGGGTGCCCAGCGCGGCCCAGACGCCATTATAGTTGACGCCAGCCGCCATCACCAGCACCAGCACTTCATTGCTGTCGAGCTTGGGCGTCTCGACGACTTCGAGCTGCATCGCCTGTTCCGGCGGGCCCTGCCGGTCGCGCCGGATCGCCCAGGCATACATGTTCTTTGGCACATGGCCGATCGGGGGGATCTCGCCAATTTCATAGAGATCCTTGAGTTCCTGTATCTTTGCCTGGCTGGCGGACATGTAAGGGCTCCGGTTGTTTGCCTAAATTTAAGTCATAGACTGCGATAAAACGCTTTCGTTGCGGTTAATTCAAGCGGATTTTGCACCGCAACAATGAATATGCTACCTATATGAAAATACCTGTTTTCCCGCAATGGAATAACCCATGACCCAAACCAGGCAGCCGGGCGTCGCGCCGGAAAGAGACGCTCCTTGGATTTTACGCACGTATGCGGGCCACTCCACCGCTCAAGCCTCCAATGCGCTTTACCGCAGCAATCTGGCCAAGGGCCAGACCGGCCTGTCGGTGGCGTTCGACCTGCCGACCCAGACCGGCTATGACGCGGACCATCCGCTTTCCCGTGGCGAAGTGGGCAAAGTGGGGGTGCCGGTGGCGCATCTGGGCGACATGCGCACCCTGTTCGACGGCATTCCGCTTGCGCGTATGAATACGTCCATGACGATCAACGCAACCGCCCCCTGGCTGCTGGCGCTTTACATCGCCGCGGCGGAGGAACAGGGGGCGGCGCGCGCCTCCCTTGCCGGCACCACGCAGAACGATCTGATCAAGGAATATCTGTCGCGCGGCACCTATATCTTCCCGCCCGACGTCAGCCTGCGCCTGACCTCGGACATGATCGCCTATACCTATCGCGAGCTTCCGAAATGGAACCCTGTCAATGTGTGTTCCTATCATCTGCAGGAAGCGGGCGCGACCCCCGTACAGGAACTCGCCTTCGCGCTGGCCAACGCCATCGCCATTCTGGACGCGGTGAAGGCGGGCGGCCAGGTGCCGGAACAGGATTTTCCCGATGTCGTCGGGCGCATCAGCTTCTTCGTCAACGCCGGGGTGCGCTTCATCACCGAAATGTGCAAGATGCGCGCCTTCGGCGAATTATGGGATGAGATCACCCGCACCCGTTACGGCGTGCAGGATGCGAAACTGCGCCGCTTCCGCTATGGGGTGCAGGTCAACTCTCTCGGCCTGACGGAGCCGCAGCCGGAAAACAACGTCTACAGAATATTGCTGGAAATGCTCGGGGTGGTGCTCTCCAAGGACGCCCGCGCCCGCGCCGT
>DMKG01000310.1 GCA_003454415.1 Alphaproteobacteria bacterium | reverse complement strand
TCCAGCGGCTTGGCAAAGCGCGCATCCGCAATGGTGGGCTTCACCCCATGGGCGCTTTCCAGCAGACGCGCCGCCTCACTCACCTCCTGCAGGCGCGCGCCGAAATTCAGAATAGCGAGCCGTCTGCCTTCCTGGATCACGCGTCCCTTGCCGATCGGCAGCGCTACGCCCTGTTCCGGCAACGCCACGCCGGCTCCTTCGCCGCGCGGATAGCGGAATGCGGAAGGACGGTCATCGATGGCGGCGGCAGTGGCGACCATATGCACCAGTTCCGCCTCATCGGCTGCCGCCATGACGACGAAATCCGGAAGATTGCTCAGATATCCGATATCAAACGATCCCGCATGGGTGGGGCCATCCGCCCCTACCAGCCCAGCGCGGTCTATGGCGAAGCGCACTGGCAGACGCTGGATCGCCACGTCATGCACCACCTGATCATAACCGCGCTGCAGAAAGGTGGAATAGATCGCGGCAAACGGTTTGAAGCCCTCACAGGCCAGTCCTGCGGCGAAGGTCACGGCATGCTGTTCGGCAATGCCCACATCAAAACAGCGATTCGGAAATGCCTTGGCGAACAGATCGAGCCCGGTGCCGGAAGGCATAGCGGCGGTGATGGCGACGATGTCCTTGTCTTTCTCCGCCTCGGCAATCAGGGCCTGGGCGAACACTTTCGTGTATTGCGGCGCATTGGGCGCAGATTTTTTTTGCGCGCCGGTGACCACGTCGAATTTGTTCACGCCGTGATATTTGTCTTCCGCCGCCTCCGCCGGAGGATAGCCTTTACCTTTCTGCGTCACCACATGCAACAGAATGGGCCCTGGCTCCTGACCAGCGTCGCGGATATTCTCCAGCACCGGAATGAGATGATCCAGATTGTGCCCATCGATCGGCCCGACATAATAGAAGCCGAGTTCTTCAAACAGCGTCCCGCCGGTCGCCATGCCACGGGTGAATTCTTCCGCCTTGCGTGCCGTGCGCTCCAGTTTTTCCGAGATTTTATGCGCGATTTCCTTGGCCGTCTGCCGCAGGCTGAGATAATGCCGCCCCGTAAGCCGCCGGGCGAGATAGGCGCTGAACGCCCCGACCGGGGGCGCAATCGACATGTCATTGTCGTTGAGGATGACGATGAGGCGGCTGTGACTCGATCCCGCATTGTTCATGGCTTCGAAGGCCATGCCCGCACTCATGGAGCCGTCGCCGATCACCGCAACGACATGATTCTTTTTTCCGCGCAGATCCCGTGCGACCGCCATTCCCAGGGCTGCGGAAATGGATGTCGCCGCATGCGCCGCGCCAAAGGGGTCATATTCGCTTTCCGCGCGCTTCGTGAAACCGGAGAGTCCTCCCCCCTGGCGCAGGGTGCGGATCCTTTCCCGGCGCCCAGTCAGAATCTTGTGCGGATAGGCCTGGTGCCCCACATCCCATACCAGACGGTCCGCCGGCGTGTTGAAAACATGATGCAGCGCGACGGTAAGTTCGACCACTCCAAGACCCGCCCCAAGATGGCCGCCGGTCACCGATACTGCGTCAATGGTCTCCTGACGCAATTCATCTGCAAGCTGACGAAGCTGGTCGCGGGTCAGCTGCTTCATGTCCGCAGGTATGCAGACATCATCAAGCAGCGGGGTTTTGCTCGCGGGGGTATTCATCTGTTGTGGTTCTCACGCGCGCCTGTCAATTGCAAAGCAGGCCGCCTGACGCAGAGGATCAGCCTTTTCATCAAATAAATCAAGATGATTGATGGCCTGTTCCGAGAGTATTTTGGCCTGCGCGCGGGCGCGTTCAGGCCCAAGAAGCGCGACGATGGTTGATTTTCCCGCCGCCACATCCTTGCCTGCGGATTTCCCAAGCTCCTTCGTGCTGCCCTCGATGTCCAGCAAATCATCAGTGATCTGGAAGGCGAGGCCAAAATCGTGGGCGTAAGCATGCAAAGCCTGGCGGCTCTGCTGAGAGGCTTGTCCAAGAATCGCTCCCGCCTCACAGGAAAAGCCGATCAGGGCGCCGGTTTTCAACTGCTGCAGCCGGGTGATGGCGCCGATGGTCAAACGCTCATTTTCCGATGCCAGATCAAACATCTGCCCCCCCGCCATGCCATGGGCGCCTGCCGCCACTGATAATCCGCGCACCAGCTCACACCGGACATACGGATCCGAATGTGTCGCGGCATCGCACAGAATTTCAAACGCCAGGCTTTGCAGCGCGTCCCCCGCCAGCACGGCGGCAGCCTCATCAAACTGCCGATGAGTGGAGGGTCTTCCCCGGCGCAAATCGTCATCATCCATACAGGGCAGATCGTCATGCGCCAGGGAATAACAATGCACGAATTCAACCGCGGCGGCGGCGCGGACGGCGCAGGCTTCTCTCACATCAAACAAGGCCGCACTGCACAGGGTGAGAAAGGGCCGCAACCGCTTGCCGCCATTCAGGCTGGCGTAACGCATGGCCTCGAACAGACGCGCTTCCGGCCCCTGAAGAACCGGCAGCATGGCGTCCATGACTTTTTCAACCTGGCTGGCCGCCTGATGCAGCGCATTTGCGAATGGCAATGGCGTCATAAAAGAACCCCTACTTAATCCTTCGGGGAAATCAGCCCGCGCTGTCCTGTGGAACGGCGGACACAGCTCCATCCGCGGAAACGACGATTTTCTCGACCTTGGCATGCGCCTCTTTCAGCTTGGCCTCGCAATGGGCCTTGAGAAGGCTGCCGCGCTCATAGATTCCGATGGATTCTTCCAGATCGACCTGACCGCCTTCCAGCCGCGCCACAATGCTTTCAAGCTCCGCCAAAGCCTGCTCGAAGCTGAGTCCGCTCACCTCGCTGGGGGGAGCATTTTTCTTCTTTTCCGACATTCGCTTACCCAAACCTTCCGGCAACAGACATGCCAATCAGGACCCAGCGCCCATCAGCGACAGGACATGCGCCCTCGCGCAGGCCGCCAGCGCGTCCAAATCATATCCTCCCTCCAGCGCGGAAACCACCCTTCCCTCGCAATGCCGGTCCGCAACCGCCAGAATCTCGCGGGTCGCCCAAGCATAATCCTCTTCCTGCAGCCACAGATTCGCCAGAGGATCCTGCATATGAGCGTCGAATCCGGCGGAAATGAAAATGAAATCCGGTTTGAAACGGTCCAGGGCGGGCAGGATGAGGGTTTGCAGGGCGGCCCGAAAGGCTTCGCCCCCTGCGCCGGCCTGCAGGGGCGCGTTGACGAAATTATGGGCTGCGCCGCGATCGCTGGCCTTTCCACTGCCTGGATAGAAGGGCGCCTGATGGATGGAGGCGTAGAACAGATCCGCATCCCCTTCGAAACTGTCCTGGGTGCCGTTGCCATGATGCACATCGAAATCCACAACCGCCACCCGCTGACATTTCCACCGCTGGCGCGCCCAGAACGCGCCAATAGCCACATTGTTGAACAGGCAGAAGCCCAT